>USPE01000158.1 GCA_900556545.1 uncultured Peptococcaceae bacterium
TTCTGTTTTTCACATAAAGGTATTTGAACCCATCAGAGGTTCTGAATAGTTACAACTTTTTATAAAAATATCTCTGCATGGCAGCATAAAAATAGAACCAACACAAGATGTAACTATCTGCGTTGGCTCTGACTAAAAAGCAAGATATCATTTTTTTACAAAATTTTATAAGCGATAAAGCTACGTCTGTAAATCAATATTTCTAAAAATAAAAAGCGTTCCCATCGACGTATTTTGTACGCCATGGAAACGCCTGCTTTTACTGCTCTAATTTTTCCAGCTCCTGAATCTGCTTATCCTCATCATAAAAATAATAATGCGCTTTGTCCGGTGCATCAGCAAATACAACCTTTACCAGATACTCATTTTGCTCTCTTTTGTCATATACAGTCTGCACTTCTGCCAATTGCTCCACAGTATAACCTTGCTCCTGCAGATATTGTGCTACCTGCCGTTTCATCTGCAGCCTGGTAAGCGGAGAACCAAACTGACTAAGCAAAATCACTGCAAGCAATACCACAACGGTCAGCACTGTACAGGCTTTTCTCCAATTATACATTGGCGGCCTCCTTACTGAGCAGATGGTTCCCATCCATCACCATATCCTTTGCTGCGCAGTTCATCGGCTAATTCCTCCAATTTGCGCATACGGTGATTGATTCCCGATTTTCCCAACGGCGGATCCATCAGCATCCCCAACTCTTTTAAACTGACTTCCGGATATTCCAGCCGCGCCTCTGCCACAGCCCGCAATCCATCATTCAGTTGTTCCAATCCATAATATTTTTGCACAAATTCAATATTATTCTTCTGACGCACAGCAGCATCAATGGTCTTATTCATGTTGGCGCTTTCACAGTTGACCAGCCGATTGACCTGATTGCGCATCTCCTTTTGAATCCGAATATTTTCCAACTCCAGCAAAGCCTGATGGGCACCGATGATATTTAAAAAATCCGCAATCTGTTCACTCTCTTTTAAGTATACCAGCAACACATTTTTTCGACCGCTGATTTTAGGATGCAGACCAAAGGTTTCTATCAGCTTCACCAGCGAATCGGCATATTCTTCACTGTTGGCCACAATTTCCAGATGATAACTATTTATCGGATCACTGAGCGAGCCTGCGCCCAAAAAGACACCTCGCAGATAGCTGCGTTTGCAGCAGTCCTTTTTCACCAGGTCCCCACTGATTTCCGGATTATACATCAGGCCATCCTTCATCAGCCCTAAGCAATCCAACACTTCCATCACCTTAGGCTGCCCGGGAACACGAACCAGATATACATTATTTTTCTTTAACCGATTGCGCCGCTGTACGGTAATCTCGGTTTCTACCTGAAACAACTTTTTTAAGCCTTTAAATGCCTTTCTGGCTACTGCTGCATTTTCTGTTGTTAATTCCAGACCAATTCCCTGACGGCTGCCAATCAATATGGTGCCGTCCATACGAACCAAACCGGCCAGCTCTGCAATCTCACAGCATTTTTTTTTCTGCTCCAAATGCGCTAATTCATTTTTTATTTCATTGGAAAAAGACATGGTCCATCCCCTTTACTTTCTTCCAGACAGCTTTCGTTTTTTATCTGCCATCTTTTTTGCTTTATTATTCTTTTTCTTAACCAGCTTGTAATTGCGTTTCCAGCCTAAGGTATTCCAAAATCCGTTCTGGCTGTACATTTGATCCATAATGGTTTCTGCCAGCCGAGCAGAATCATGACGCAGCACATGCTGCTCATTGAGCAGATCTGCTTCTATCACCTTAGTTTCCAGCTGTTCCAGCTTATCCTTATGATATTTTACCGGTATGGCGCCTTCCTCTGCATAACGCTGCAAAATATCCCGATCCAAGGTTTCATGGTTATTCACAATAATATAATCTACAATGCCTTTACGCCCATGCTCCAGCATAGAAAACAAATGATCTTCAGCGGTAAAGTTATCTGTTTCGCCGGCCTGTGTCATCACATTGCAGACATAAAATTTCATAGCCTTGCTCTGCAAAATCGCTTCTACAATACCATCTACCAGTAAATTAGGAATAATACTGGTAAACAGACTGCCCGGCCCCAATACAATCGCCTCTGCCGAAGCAATGGCTTCCAGCGCCTCATCCGGCGGCTGTACATCCTCCGGCTCTATGGTAAGCCGCACAATAGGTCTGTCGGCCTGCGACACACAGCTTTCTCCCACAATTTCTGTATCATCATCCAAAATGGCTTTCAGCGTAATGGGCACATCACTCACCGGCAATACCCGTCCGCGAATTTGCAGCACCTCGTTAATATCAGAAACAGCATCATGAAAGCTGCCGGTCAGATAGGACATGGCCACCAGCAGCAAATTGCCCAGACTATGACCATCCAGACCTTCGCCCCGTTCAAAACGGTAATCAAAAATCTGCTCCATCAAATCTTCTCTGTCCGATAATGCAACAATACAGTTTCGCACATCACCAACCGGCACCATATCAAATTGCTCCCGAATGCGGCCGGAGCTTCCGCCGTCATCTCCCACTGATACAATAGCCGTAATATTGCTGGTGTATTCTTTTAACCCCCGCAGCAATACCGACAGGCCTGTACCGCCGCCAATCACAACAATATGAGGCCCCTGCTGCAACCGCCGCCAATGACCATACTCCTTGTGGCTCTGCTTTTTCCTTCCTGGTTTATATCCCTGATATCCGATTCCAATCCCCTCCTCTGCTCACCATGGTAAGCAGATTAATTGTCCCTGTGTTTTACATTAACTGCATAGCCTTCCTGCTGCAGCAATTGCCCAATTTTAATGCCCAACGCAATAGAGCGGTGCTGACCGCCCGTGCAGCCAATCCCAATGGTAAGATGAGTCTTTCCTTCTTTGCTGTAATTGGGCAGCAAAAATTTTAACAAATCCATATATTTCTGCAAAAATTCCTGGCATTCAGCAGAACGAAATACATAATCCTGCACAGCCGGATCTCTGCCTGTCAACGGACGCAGTTCTGGAATATAAAAAGGATTGGGAATGAACCTTACATCCATCAATAAATCCGTATCAATCGGAATGCCGTGTTTATAACCAAAGGTAATGATGCTGATTGACAGCGTATCGCTGAACTCTGCCCACTGTGTCCGCAACTCTTGACGCAGCTCGCTGGCTTTCAGACGAGAGGTGTCAATAATTTTATCAGCTCTTCCCCGCAGCTCACTTAATTTCTGCCGTTCCAGCCGAATCCCTTCGCTAATGGTTCCCTGCGGATTTAACGGATGATTGCGGCGGGTTTCTTTAAACCGCTGAATCAGAACATCATCGGAAGCTTCCAAAAATATAATCTGATAGTTGATTTCCATATCGTTCAACTCTTTCAGATTGTGATGCAATTCATCTAAAAATAAATCGCCGCGAATATCAATCACCAGGGCAATTTTACTTACTTTTCCATCCGATTGGCGACAAAGCTCGGCAAACTTGGGAATCAGCGGCGCCGGTAGATTATCTACACAAAAATATCCCATATCTTCAAATACTTTTACAGCATTACTTTTCCCTGCACCGGATAACCCGGTGATAATTACAAAATTTGAACCATTCATTGCAACCGCTCCCTTCTAAAAACACATACTGCTGCTTTTTATCATAGCAGAGTTTTACCCGGGAAACAAGCCATGATATCACAATCCGGCACCCTGTTGTAAAGAAACCGCCGCACAGCAAAAAGCGACTGCGCCTGATTAACCGCAATCGCTTCCATATGTTGTGTAATATTACGTAAGGAACGTATATAACCATATGCTGACAAGCTTCATGGTTTATTCAGATAAATTGCTGCAAATACCAGTCCATCATTGGCTGTCCCCATAGTAATACCACCCAAGCTGCAATGGCAATGGATGGCGCAAAGGGAAAAGGCTTAGCCCAGTGCAGCCGGTGCTGTATGCCCTGCCACAAAAGGCCCACCAAACAGGAGCAAAATAATGTCAATGCTGTCATCATCGGCCCCAAATAGAGCCCCAACAGAAAGAACAGTTTGATATCTCCGCCGCCCATAACTGTCTTTTTCCAAATTTTTTCCCCAATCAGCACAAAGATAAGCAGCGGTACAGCCACTGAACATCCCCGTAATAAACTTGAAAGCACAAGGGGTTGCAATGCAGCACCGGCAAGCATCTGCAATAACAGATACAATACAATACCGACTATGATAAAGATATCGGGAATGAGCCAGCTTTCATAATCCACCAAAGCAATCAATCCTAGCAAGCAGCTTAAGCACAACAACAGCAGCAGTTGCTGCCAATTGGTATAGCATACTGCTAACGAAAAAAATATGCCTGCTGTCAAAACCTCTACCAAAGGATACCGCCAGGATATAACTGCGTCGCAATGACGGCAACGCCCCTTTTGCATCAGCCAGCTAACCACCGGAATCAGCTCTTTGGCCGATAGCACATGCCCACAGGCCGCACAGCGGGAACGTCCCTGTAAAATGGATTGCTGCCGCACCAATCGCCAGGCAAAGGCGTTGCAGAAACTGCCCATAACCAATCCCAAGCTAAGTATAAACAAACTGCTGATTCCCCATAACACTGCATCGTATTCCATACATTGCCTCCCCGTATTTATAGGCTTCAGAATAATTGCTCAAATAATAGGTAGGTTCATGTTATTTGTTTCATGTTGTAAATAATTCTATATATTTAACCTAATTCCTTTTTAATCCAAACATTTGTAAAACATCTAACTAATATTTACTAAAAGACAGACCTGTCCTACGGTACAATCCGGTTTCTATTGTCACATAACTATCGGGCAATATCTTAGCAGAGAAGCAATAAACTCAAAGCAGCAATATATTCAGCTATGTGTATATTTAATCATATTTCGCATCTTTTTTCACTGATTACTCTCCTTGTCGATCTCACTTTTCACTACGGCTACTGAGTAAATAATTATCAAAATTGCTGAGAAGCTGTATTTTTGTTTTTA
>USPE01000159.1 GCA_900556545.1 uncultured Peptococcaceae bacterium
GTGCCAGAGACTATCTGAAAATCATGTCCTACATCGGGACTGCTCGTAAGCAGGGACACAATGCATATGATGCAATCAAAAACGCTATCTCAGGAAGTCCAGATTTTATTTTCGAATAGAATCTCCTGAATAGTTACCTACAATTTATTATTCTCTTCAACAAATTTCCAGACAATAAAAAATCAGCAGCAGAATCTAACTTCCACTGCCGATTACACGTTTCAAACCATAAATCGTCATAACAATTCTTTTTTCACCAAATGCTGTCCCATTTTTTGTGACCCCAATACCCATAACAGGTCATCGGCATTTAATAAAAAGTTGGGACTCAAATTTAAAATAGGCAGCATTCCTCGTTCAATTCCAATCAAATATGCACTCCAATTGGATTTAATCCCCGAATCACGAATACTGCAGCCAGCCAACGAGGAACCTTTTTTTACTGTAACAGCATAAGCAAATAGCTGCTGTTCTTCCAACCACTGATCCTGATTGGTAATAAACTGATGCAAAGTGATGGTGTCTTCTTCACTTTCCAGCAGCAAATTCTTTTGCTGATTCATCAAAGCAAAATTATCCAACGCTTTTCCCGGCCCTAAAATATATAACCGGTCACCCGGTAAAATCTGTTCATCGCCTTCAGGAATATTAATATGCTTTCTGCCTCGAATAATTTTTACCACATTCACCTGCATGAGCTTGCCCCATTGTAAATCCCGCAATTCCTTATCAGCTGCAGCGCTATCTGCCGTGCAAACATAAGAAGCCACTTGCAGCTGCTCATCCAGCCAACTATGCGTCTTTTGATTCTTTGGTGTGTTTTTTTGCAGCTCCTGTAATTTCTTTTCATTAAAGTTAATTAAAAAACGAGCTTCTATTTCTAAATAGCGGCCAATCAGCCAGTCGGAACGGGACAATGCCAAAATTGTCGGCACTGCAATTAACAGCATCAACCATCCTGGAATGTGCAGCATCAAAAGCATCGGACGAATCACCAGCAGCACTGTAACAGCGGTACGCAGCCCAACCAGCAGCATAAGTGGTAAATGGTTGGCAAAACTTTTTAACCATAGCGCTGTAAAATATCGCTTACGGAAAATCATCATCGGCGGCAGCAAAGGCGCCATAATGAAATAAATGGCAATGCAAGTCAATACCGCAGCCAACGTGGCATTAGACAAAGCATCGGTCAATGCCGGCAATAGTAATAAACGACCTATTTCACTGATGCCCAGCAGTAATATGCCATAAATCAAAAAGGTTGTGAAATAGCCTTTCAAAAACAACCGCCAGTCCGGATCTTGTGTTTCTTTGCTGGATGCTGCTTTTTCATCCTGATAACGATTGATATTATTGAGCCATTTTTGCGGCAGCACCTTTTTCAGTAAGTTTTCAACCGTATCCGCACTGCGAATTAAATAAGGCGTTGTAAAGGTTGTCACTACCGAAACAGCAACAATAACCGGATATAGAAAATCACTGGTTACCCCTAGACCAATGCCCAAATTGGCAATAATAAAAGAAAATTCACCAATTTGCGTCTGACTCATAGCACCGTATAATGATGTACGTAAATTTTCACCTGACGCAAGCATACCGCCGGCAAGCAAAAGGGCTTTCCCAATAATGGTAGCAACCGTTAAAATCACAATCGGCACAAGATATTCTATCAGCATTGAGGGCACTACCATCAAACCAACCGATACAAAAAATACTGCGCCAAACAAATCTTTACACGGATTTACCAGATGTTCAATTTTTTCACCATGAACCGTGCCGGCTAAAATAGAGCCAGCCATAAATGCGCCAAGAGCGGAAGAAAATCCTATGGCATCAGCCAGCCACACCATACCAAAACAAATACCCAAAGAAGTCACTAATAACGTTTCATCAGTCATTAAATTCTGTGTTTTCTGTAGAAAAGAAGGAATCAAATAGATTCCAAAAACCAACCACAAAATCAAATACAGCATCAACTTACCAATGGTAGATACCAATTCCATACCGCTGATTCCCTGACTGACCGAAATCGTAGATAATACGACCATCAGAAAAATGGCTACAATATCCTCAATTACCAAAATGCCAATGGTCAGCCCTGTAAATGGCTGGTCTTTCAAACCCATATCCTCAATGGCCTTGATGGTAATCATGGTGGAAGACATAGACAGCATACCTCCCAAAAAGACGCTGTTCATAACACTCCAGCCCAATGCAAGCCCAATACCATACCCCAAAGCCATCATACCGGCAATTTGAATTAATGCAGACACAATCGCTGTAGTGCCAACCTCTGCCAGCTTATGCAGGTTAAACTCCAGCCCCAAACTGAACATCAGGAAAATAACGCCAATTTCTGCCCACAAATTGATGTTGTTCATATCACCAACGGTCGGCACAAAACTAACAACAGGACCAATCAAAAAACCTGCCAAAATATAACCAATTACCAGCGGCTGATTGATCTTTTTACACAACAGTGTTGTAATACCTGCCACCACCAGAAGCAGCGCCAGGTCTGAGATCAATGTTGCCAAATGTCCCATATTATCACCTTTCTCTCAGAAATTCTTTGTATTTTATATTCTTTATAAAATGTTCCAAATCCTGTTTTAATGTTACAAATTTCACAACTCCGTTTTTCTGCTGCAATCTGGCAGGGATGGCTAGATTTCCATTGTTTCGTGTAAAAGATTGTGTGGTCGGCTGTCCTATCTTTGCCTATCCTTCAGTGCGGCGGACACCAACTTGTTTGTTTCTTTCGCTATGGACTGCATCCAGCTCAATAAAAACAAACTGCGTTGCTGACCGTCGCAATTCAGAATTTTGGCAAAGGATAGGCCAGCCTTATGTACGCAAACCGGGGAAATGTTTTGTTGCCGTTGTCGACATTGAAGCGGACAGATGCGCAGTCTGTCTTGCTGAACTGGACGCAGTCCAAAGTGAAGCAGACCGACAAGCAGATGTCTGTTGAACGAGGGCAGGCAACAAACGATCTCCCGATGATGCAGTATCGCAAAACAAAATTGTTTCACACTAAACATCGTTATTAACCAAATTTAACATGCGGCAAAGTGTATTGGTTATATAGGAGATTTACCATAAAAATGATATGAATTTTCGTGCAAAGGATTGTTTTATTCGTGCAAATGACATATACTAAAAATGAATCAGGAAGGAGTGGATACTATGGCTGGAAATACAACCAATATCAGTATTCGTATGGATGCTGATTTGAAAATGCAGGCCGACGCCCTGTTTAATGAATTGGGCATGAACTTGACAACCGCCTTTCATATCTTTGTAAGGCAGTCGCTTCGGGAGGGCGGGATTCCCTTTGCGGTAAAATTGGAGCCGCCAAATAAAGAAACCCTTGCTGCTATGCTGGAAGCAGAAAAGATTGCAAAAGATCCGTCTGTAAAAGGCTACGATGATCTGGATCAATTATTTGCGGATCTAAAAAAATGAAAAATCTAAAATATACTGTAAAAACTACCACCCAATTCAAAAAAGATTATAAGCGAGCGATGAAACGCGGAATGAAAATTGAATTGTTGGAACAGTTGGTGGCGCAGTTGGCCATGGGTGAACCGCTACCGGCAAAAAATCGTGACCATGATTTGTCTGGTGAATGGTCAGGCTATAGAGAATGCCACATTCTTCCGGATTGGTTGCTTGTTTATTTCATAGAAGATGATGTGTTGGTACTGACTTTAACCCGCACTGGCACACACAGTGATTTGTTTCATAAATAGGTTCTTATTTAATTCAGTAAGTATGAGTGTTATACCGCAGCAGAGAAAATTTCTGTTGCGGTAATTTTTTGCAAAATTTTACTAAACTAAGCTGTATATTTTTTCTTGTGGTTGTCCATACTATTGACAGAAAAGAAAACGGAGACAGTGATTTTTACCGAAATTTTTTTAAATGTTTGAGCATTTCTCCAATTTCCAGCACATGGATGGGTAATCTGCTGGATTCGGGTTATTCTAACAAAGAGGGAAGTGAGAGCAGATGGTTCGATGTCCTTACTGCAACAGTACAACCATTGGAAAAGTGGGAACCAGTCAGTATTATTGCTGGAGCTGCTATTATGAATTTGCAGTGCAGAAGCAAGGCATTCAGCGCTTTCGTATTGTGGAGGACGGCTCCCTGACTGAAGCAGAAACTGTGAGTTTAAAGGGATAGGAGGCAACAAACATGGAAATGAACACCAGAAAAATGCGCCGCATGATGAAGGCAGCAGAACGAAAAGCGGAACATCTGTGGGAACGCCTGAGAGGAAAATAGCAAGATAACAGGACCTGCATACAGCAGGGTCGGGGGAATCTATGGTTGGAGATGACAAAACCATAGATTCCTTTTTTGTTTTATTTATTTTATTTTGCTGCGTGATGTCGCATCTGTTTTATGACAGATGGGTTCGCGCTCTGTAAATATCATATAATCGGCTGATGGCGGCCAAAAGCAGCAGCAACAGCAAGGCAGCCAAAGGACACAGATACAAGGACAAATAGGGTATGGCGGCGGGCATGGGTTCGGTTGACCAAAACACATCTACAGAGAGTATTTGCGGAAACAGCACTGTCAGCAGGGGAATGTAGGCAGCGGCCAAAAGCCCCTGTAATGGGCGGCAAAGACAGTATAAGCGGGACGATATTTTTTGCCCTGATAAAATGCTGCTGACCTGCGCCTGAATGGAAAGGCCGCTCCAGCCTAAAATAAAACTGATGATCATCAATTGCTGCAGCAAAGGTGCCCGGCTTTCTGCCGCTGTCTGCGCGCCCAGGGTCATTTCAAACAATCCGGCGGATAATGCCGCGGCTAACTGGGTGTCCAGCTGCAATATGCGTAATAAACAGGCAAAGCTTTGCTGCAAAAGCTGTAGTAATTGACTGGCCTGCAGCAGCTGTAATAATACGGAGAACATCAGCACAAAGCCGCCGA
>USPE01000160.1 GCA_900556545.1 uncultured Peptococcaceae bacterium
TTTATAAAAAAATAAATGTCAGGATAATCGCTACCCCAACATTTATTATAGAACCATAAAAAGAACGCTGACAGGGATACATTCGCATCCTTGTCAGCGTTCTTTTTTGGCGGAGATGGAGAGATTTGAACTCTCGCGCCAGCATAAACCGGCCTACCGCATTTCGAGTGCGGACCCTTCAGCCACTTGGGTACATCTCCATATGTGGGGTTATTTTTTGCGGCGCAGCTGGGAAAAGAAATCTTTCATCAGCTGGCTGCAACGCTGCTGGTCAATCGGACCCACAATGTGTACATTATGGTTAAATCCCGGAAACTGCAGCAAATTGAGCTGGCTGCCTGCTGAACCAAATTTGGGTTCACTGGCTCCATAGACAACCGTGTCAATGCGGCTGTTAATCAAAGCGCCGCAGCACATGGAGCAGGGCTCCATAGTCACATATAGTGTGCAGTTAGCCAAACGCCAGCTTCCCAGCGTTTGTCCTGCCTGACGTAAAGCACAGATTTCAGCATGGGCAGTAGGATCATGGTCGCGCTCTCGCAGATTATGCCCCCGTCCTACAATCTGTCCATCACAGACTACTACGGCACCAATGGGCACTTCACCTAAGGCTGCTGCTTTTTCGGCCTCTTTGATTGCTTCTTCCATAAAAAAAAGATGTTCCTCTGCCAACATAATGCTCTCCTCTGCTATCATTGCCCACTTATTTTACACTGAAACCTTTTTTCTGTCAATGACCAGCCGCCAGCCAACATCAAATAACCGCCCAATTACTCCTGTTCTGCTGCCAATGATTCCGGCTGCCCTTCTTCCGGCTTATTGGACAAAATCACCTTTTTGATGGATTTTTCCAACTTTACCCGTGGAATCCATACCTGATGATCGCAAGTGGTACAACGAATTCTAAAATCCATACCAACCCGCATAATCTCCCATTGATTCCCACCGCAGGGATGATTCTTTTTTGTCTGCACAATATCCCCTACATACAATTTCATAGGCATGTGTATGTCCCCCTTTACTGCAACAACATTTTATTTGTATTGTAATTTGTATCGTATCCACATAGTTCACTGCATCAATTGAATTTTTGGATAGGAAATTTCTACATGCTGTTCATCCAACGCTGCTTTGATTTCTTTGCGTAACTCCCGCTCAATCGGCAGTTGCTTCCAATGCCATGCTGTAAATGTTGCCCGCACAGTTACCGAGGAATCAGCCAACGCAATAGCGCCTACCACATTGGGCAGTTCGTCCAAATCCTCTGTATACTTCTGCGCAATTTTAGCGCAGGCTTGCTCCATCACTGCAATGGCGTGCTCCAGATCTTCCTCATAGGCAATGCCCACATCCACATAACCACGCTGAGCGGCTCTGCTGTAATTCACTACTTTGCCGATACTGCCATTGGCGATAATCATCAACTGACCATCCACCGTTTCCACCTTGGTGGTTTTCATGCCAATTTCCCGTACAGTGCCTTGTACAGTATCAATCTGCACAATTTCACCTACCGCATATTGGTTTTCCAACACAATAAAGATACCGCTCATCAAATCCTGCACAATACTTTGCGCACCAAAAGCCACTGCCAAACTGACTACCCCTGCGCCGGCAATAATCGTAGTAACTGAAAATCCTACCATATCCAGACAAGTGATAATGGCAACAAAATACAAAATATAACTGGCAATACTTTTAAATAGTTTGGATAATGTCTGCAGCCGTTTTTCCTCCAAAGCAACTGCATCGCTTTTACTCAAGCCTAACGTAATCCGATTGCGAAACAATTTGTCAATAAAATGACAAACAACCTGCCGTATCAGCAGCGCCAACATAATGACAATCAATACTTTAATTAAAATACCAGCATAGGCCAGCAGTGCTTCTTTGGAAAAAAGTCCAAAAATATATCTGGTTATTTCAGGGTCAGGTTGTAAATCCATACTCTCCACAACTTGTTCTACTTCGTCCATCGTCTTGTTTGCTCCTTCGTCTGCTCCATAAATAAGTGATTGTTTCATTGCTGTCATCTAAAGTACATAAAATTTCTTCCATAATTTCTTTTACCAAGCCGTCATTCTCTTGATAAAATGCTTCTCTCAATGCCGGACATGCTTGATAATACCGCCCCCGGCCGATAGCCTCTGCTGCCAGCAGCCGAATCTGCCAATTTTCATCCTTCAGCAAATCAATCAGGATCGGACAAACCTCCTGCCCTTCAATTTGCCCAATGGCTTCTACTGTCATTTTTTTCAGCAAATAATTCTGTGTGTCCAAAAGCTCTGTTAAAGCCGGTATTACGCTACTATCGCCAAAAGCGCCCAACAGCTGCACCATCACAATTTTCCCATTAATATCTGCCTGTTCTATCTTTTGCAGAATAACCGGAATCAGCTTCGGTCCCAATGATTGTAACACATCATGAATCCGTGAAGCCAGAAAATTTTCCGGCCGACTCAATGCATCCAGCATAGGCTCAATAATTAAAACCGGATCCTGCTTTTTTAAAGCACCGGCAGCAGCCAAACGCAAGCTTTCGTCATCTCGCCGCATTTCCTGTACTAAAAAATTTACCACATTGGGATTGTGAATATACCCCAGTGCCTCCAGCGCCTGTCCTTTTTTACGCAGCGGCAGTTCACTATAGTCGGCAATCAGCCGAAACCAATATTCTTGAAAGGTTGCCCGCGCCAAATCCCGCTGCGCAAAACTGTCCAGCTCGTCCCAATACTGCCAAAAAATTTCTTCTCTGTCGGCCTGACTCATTAATTCAATAGCAAACCGATATTCAGGCAGCTGATCTCTGCGCAATATCCACTGACTGGCAATCTGTGCAATATCAGTCTGACTTTGCAGCCGCTGCTGTCTTTGATACTTTCTGCTTCTAAATGGAATCATAAAACCACCTCGTAATTATACTAACGGCGGCATTTCAGACAACTTTCAGCCTTTACTTCGGCTGTTTTTCAGTCTGAGTGCTTTTCCATTCAGATAATCAAATTTACTCCCCTGTTTTGAATTCCGTGCAATAAACTCTGCATCAATTGCGTCTTTAATTTTCCACCAACTTGTGTCCCAGTTACAGAACAACAGATTATCCTGAGGACCTTTTCCAACCAATCTCTGGATGACAATTTCAGGGTCAAGATACTCCAAAAACGTAACCACCCGCTCCACATACTCCTGCAGCGAAATCATGGTAAACGCTCCTGCTTCGTACCTGCGCCCCAGTTCTGTGCCACCCACCACATATAAAGAATGCAGTTTGACAAAATCAACGCCCAGCACCGAAATAATTTTGGCTGTTTCAATCACATCCAGCTCTGTATCACCAGGCAAATTGAGAATAACATGAGCAGTGGTACTTAACCCGTAGCGTTTAATCCGCAGCACAGCATCAATATACTCTGCCAACGTATGTCCCCTGTTAATTTCAACCAGATTATGGTAATTCACCGTCTGTAATCCTAATTCAATATCAATATCTAAATTCCTGCTTTGTTTTAACTGAGCCAGGAATTCCAGATAAGCATCGTTGACACAATCAGGACGGGTAGATATGGCAATTCCTACAAGGTCAGGATCATCAGCGGCAGCCAGCACGACCTCCTGAAACTGTTCCAACGACATATACGTATTGGTATAGGTCTGCAAATAACTGATAAATTTGTGTGCATGAAAACGGCGTTCATAAAATGCTTTATTCTCAAGCCATTGTTCTCGAATACTCATACTGTCCGGCAAACATTGAAATCCAGAACCAGAAGATTCGCAAAAAATACAGCCCCCTGTTCCCACTGTGCCATCTCGATTGGGGCAAGTACCTCCTGGAATATTCAATGGTACTTTATACACTCGCTGCCCATAACGGGCTTCCAGCCATGGCGCATAATCACGATAGTCAGGCATGACTCGTTCCTCCCATTTTAAATTTTTTCATTTATTACGCTGCATGTACATCTGGGTTCAAAAACTGGCTGCAAAAATGCAGTATCTGTGATTCAGCAAATAAAGAACCTTCCATCAACCCCAACACACTGATTCCTTTATACAAAATCAACAGAGTCAGACTGGCCAACAGCAGCGATACGATCATACCACCCACTCGATCTACCAGTCCTACCACCGGCACCAAATGCACCACACCTGCCAGTACATGGCTGACAAAAAACAACACAACACAAAACAATGCCCAAAGCCCGATAAACACAATACCCTGCAAAATAGAAGAAGTGACCGTAGTTGCCACAATATCTGCCATAGTTGCATAAACACCCGCACCTACTGCATTCACCTGTTCCTGCACAGCAGCAAGAATGCTCTGTTTTAACGAATCCGGCAAAAAGGACTGATCCAAATAGGTATATAATTGTCCAAGTCCTTCAAAACTGGCTAACAACACCGAAAAATTGTCAGGCATAGGCAGTAAATCACGAATGTATCCTGCCAGAAAACCTGCTATGCCAAACTGTTCATTTAACCAGACTGTCACCGGCGCAGCCAACACATAACTGCCAGCCAAAGCAATCAGATTGCCGAATAAGCCTATCAGACTTTTCAAAAATCCTTTGCGAAAACCTGTAAAAGCTGCAAAAATAAAAATTGCCGCTAAAATCCAATCCAGCATGATATCGCTCCGTTTCTTTACTGTTTTTTATTTATCTGCCGCATTTCCCGCAGAACTATTTTTTGTGCTTCAGGAATACGCCGCGATTCCAGACATTTTTGAATGGTTTTCTTCCATGTGTCAGAATCCAATTGCTGCCGCTGAAAGTATGCCCAAACCGGTTCGGGCTGTTTTGCTAAAGCAGTAGCAAGAGTCCAGGCCACTGCCATTTTAACATAATAACCCTCATGCTCTATCTGTTCCAACAAAGACAGCACTGCATCAATATACTCCGCTGTTAAAAAATAATTCATCATCATAATAACT
>USPE01000161.1 GCA_900556545.1 uncultured Peptococcaceae bacterium
AGCTTTCACTGACCAGTTTTCCCAGCCCTTTGCCCTCACTGCCAATCACAATGGCCAACGGTCCGGTTAAGTCCTGTTTATGCATATATTGTCCATGCATACTGGCGCCTGCAACCCAGATTCCCTGTTTTTTTAATTCACCTATCACCTGTACAATATTACCAACCCGTGCCACCGGAACATGCTCAATGGCACCGGCAGATGCCTTGGCCACACCATCAGTCAATGGAACAGCCCGCCGTTTTGGAATGATAACACCATGAGCGCCGACAGCATCCACACTGCGCAGAATAGCACCCAGATTGTGCGGATCTTCCAATTCATCCAAAATAACCAGCAAAGGATCTTCTCCTTTGGCCTTGGCCGCATGAACAATATCCTGCCAATCCACATAGTCGGCCGAAGCAACAGACGCTGCCACCCCCTGATGATTTTCGCGAGGAAACATTTTATCCAATTTACTGCGTTCCACCGACTGCACTGTAATCTTCTGTTCTTTCGCCAGGGCTAAAATTTCATGAACCGAACCTTTCTGCTCACCCTTTGCCAACCAAATTTTATTAATGGTTCTTTTGCTCTTCAGCGCCTCCAAAACAGGATTTCTTCCAAATATATCTCCCATATCATACACCTCTTTCTACAAAACCGTTTTTTACACAATTTATTTTAATCTGTATTTTTCTCGCATTTCTCCTGCACGGCCGCAAGTCATTTTTCCTTCTTTACATGCTCCATACACACAGGACGGAACCGCATATTGATATAAAATATCCGACAACTTTCTCAATTTTTCTAATTTGGCTACAGCAATCTGATTAATTTCCCATTGGGCATTACAGCAAATTCTTTCCTGCAGCATGTTGCAATCCATACGGGCATTTGTGCTGGTAATAATTTTCACCTGCTGACAATTTAATAAGAAATACCGCCATATGCCACCGGTATAATGACCGGCAATTCGTTGCTGGAACCGCTGCATATCCTGCACCAGCCGCCGATATTCCTGTTCAAAACCACCGTCAATAACAGACTGCGGAATCACAGGCGGACGTTCCGGCTCCAATAAGATATTTAACCAAGGTTCTCTAAAAGTGCTGGGCAAACGATGCCGCACCTGCTGATGGTAGGTTACCAGGCTGAACATCATGCCAAAGGTGGTGCGGCATTGCTCAGCAATGCTGGTGTGTCCATACCCTAAAACACGCTGCGTAACGCCTTTTGCTTTTTCAGCCGCATCGTCCCCCCAATCCTGCAGCACTTGAGAAGGCGGCTGCCCTTTGGTGCTGGTCAGAGCGCCCAGCCCAACCTTTAACTCTGGATTGGCAAATGTATGCAATAAAACAACTGGATCTTTTGCTGAAATGCGATCCAAATCATCTTGATAATATTGATTCACCAATCCGGTTTCTTCGTATGTATATGTTTGTTCTAAAAGCCACTGCCCCAGTTGTTCCGGCAAAACCTGCAAAAGCGCCTCTTGAATATCTGCAAACATGACTTTATCTAAAGGCCGCTGCATCATATGAAACCAGTCTAAAAGTTTATCTCCCGTTGCTGCAACTGACAGATTGGTTTTTACCGCCAAAGGCAGAATATAGCGAGCATCTTCCACCGGGATTCCATAAAGATAATGTTCTTTTTTCGGTCTTCCTTTAAAGGATTCCTTCAACACTGACATTCGTTGATATAATTCAAAGGCCCGTCCTATCAGTTCCTGGGCTTTTTGCTGATCTTCCTCTTTTAATTGAGGCAGCACATAGCCATCTGCATCCAAGGTCACATAACGCTGACTTTGCTGTACATAAGAATTTTTCAGCTCACAAATCATTGTACTTTGCCAACGGTTGATGCCTTCTAACACAAAAGACACATTACAGGTTTTTAATAATTCTTCTACTGTAGCTTTGCCTGCCGCAGGGTGCGTTTCTAAAAACAATGCCACACGCACAAGCTCTGTACCCTCATAATTTGTAATCTGCACCATTCACAACCTCCTCAATCTGTCCCAGCACCCAATTCAGTCTTTCCCGGTCCTGCATTAAATAAAGATATCCAACCAGTGCTTCCAACCCTGTACTCTTGCGGTATGTTTGCACGTCAGCATTTTTGGGCACAATGCCTTTTGCATTTCTTCCTCGCCGCGCAATGCTTTTTTCCAGTTCGGTTAACTCCGGTTCTAATTTTAGCAACAAGGAGGCCTGTGTATTATTATTTACCCGCTTTACCGCTAATTGATGCAAGGTATGTGCCTTCACACTCTTTTTTAACATCTGCTGCCGCACGTACAATTCATAAACTGCATCACCAATGTATGCCAGGGTCAATCCTGGCAATTCAGCCGGATTCCCTTCTCTTGTAAACTCTAACATAATGTCTATCTCCTAAAAATATAATCTGTTATATTGTAACATATTTTATTTGTGCTGTTAATGCTTTTTCTTGGAAGAAACAAAAAGCAGAAAGGGGAGATCCAAATGGTTCTCCCCTTCACTTTCATATATTCAACTAAAATCTCAATTGATTAAGCTTTTTTCTGCATCTTTATTTCTTTAAAATAATCTTTTACCATCTTCGTTACGGTACCGCTCAGAGCAACCAGAGCAATCAAGTTTGGAATTGCCATCATACCATTTAATGTATCGGCAATGCTCCAGATTAACTGCAAGCCGCCAACAGAACCAACAAAACTCATCACAATAAATACGATTCTGTAACCCAATTTAATAGAACCTACATAAGATTTGGTTTTGAACAGATACTCAATGGCTTTTTCACCATAATAGGACCAGCCCAATAAGGTAGATAGAGCAAACAGAACAGTACCAACTGTAACACCAACTGTACCAAAAATACCTACAGAATTTGTAAAGGCTGCGATGGATAATGCTGCACCATCCAAACCTTCTTGTGTATACATACCGGACATTACAACAACCAAAGCGGTGATTGTACAAATAATAAAGGTATCGAAAATAACCTCAAATGCACCCCAGCAACCCTGTTTTACAGGATTGTCAGTATTAGCAGCAGCATGAGCAATTGGAGCACTCCCTAAACCGGCTTCATTGGAGAATACGCCGCGGGCAAAACCAAACCGGATAGCATTCATAATGGTATAACCCATCACACCACCAAATACAGACTGCGGAGCGAAAGCACCCTGGAAAATGATTGCAAATGCGCCAGGTAATTTATCCAAGTTTAAACCAATTGTAACAATTCCCAATACTACATAAATAACACCCATAACAGGAACCAGCTTTTCTGTAACCTGTGCAATACGTTTGATACCGCCTAAAATTACCACTGCTACGATCGCCATGATCACCAAACCGGTTGCAAAAGTAGGAATATGCATTGTTTCATTCAAAGCAGTTGCGATAGAGTTGGACTGAGTCATGTTCCCAATCCCGAAGGAAGCCAATGTCGCCAGACAGGCAAAGATAACGCCCAACCATTTGGCATTCAAACCATTTTCCATATAATACATCGGACCGCCGACCCATTCACCCCGTTCATTTTTCTGACGGAATTTTACGGCTAAGGTTACTTCGGCAAATTTGGTCATTGTACCAAATAATGCACTCACCCACATCCAGAATACTGCACCAGGACCCCCTGCTACAATTGCGGTAGCCACCCCGGTAATATTACCAGTACCTACAGTGGAAGCCAGCGCTGTTGCTACAGCCTGATAAGGTGAAATCCCTGCTTCATCCTTTTTGTGTGCATCAGGGCCAAACAAGCTCCCTACTGTGTTCTTCATGATTGTGCCCAGTTTTGTCAACTGTGGAAATCCAGCACGTACTGTCAACAAAATACCTGTACCAACCAGCAACAGCAACATAACCGGTCCCCAGACAAATCCATTGATAACACTGTTCACATTTGTAATTACGTCTAACATAATTCCGTTTCCCCCTTTAAATGTCTTTGTGTAACAGACATTGTTCTTTCGTATGTAGACATAATACTAAACACTTTTCCAAATTGCAACCCCTTTTTCCATAAGTTAAATTAATTTATAAAATACCCTATCAGGCAGACGCTGTCCCCTTTTCTTTTGTGAAAAAATCTTCAAACAAGCCTGTTTTCTTCTATTATGGTGCAGAACGCTTTAAATGGCAGTTTTTCATGATCTGTATTATGCATACATTCCAGTATTTTCTAGTTTTTTCATTTTCATTTTGCAATCTGCTCTTTATCGTAATACAATTTATTTTTCAATAATATTGTATCCACAGCCATATTTGACACACAAATGTCCACTTGTGTCTTTTTAATTGTACTATTATCGCAAACATTACACGCATTTCTCCGGGTATACTCGCATAGAAAAAACCCTGCAGCAAAAGTATATTTTAAACTTTCCACAAAAGGGGGATGCGGAATAAGCAGTACCAATGCGCACAGGGCTTTTTCTACGTAGTTCTCTTACAAAACCACATAATATTCTATTCATTATACAATTGTAACAAACCACCACAGATACAAACAGTATCTGTAAAAACATCTGAATTTTTTTAAACAACACATTCCCCTTCTTAAAATCATCTGTATTGTCCTTTGCAAAAAGACAAATGTCTCTCTTAATGCATTTTACACGATAAATTGAAAATTACAAGTACTTTCCTCCATAAATTTTTTTCACAGCCAAATAATATTGTATATTGTATTTACAAAGGTATTTTAAATGACAATGCCCCCATTCACACCAATAACCTGACCAGTAATAAACGATGCTTCTTCGGTAGCCAAAAAATAAACCATATTGGCAATATCCGCAGCATTACCCACGCACTCTAACGGTGTCTCTTCTTTTAATGCAGTCCAGGTTTCCTCATCTAACAGCCGATTCATTTCGGTGCGTATCACTCCGGGCGCTACACAATTTACCCGTATACCTGACGGACCAACTTCCTTAGCCAATGC
>USPE01000162.1 GCA_900556545.1 uncultured Peptococcaceae bacterium
TTTTTATTTGCATCTTTATTCTTTGGTAATTTTTGGAGTTCATGCGTTTGGCGTGACTTTTGTTTGTCCAAATTTTGCAAAACCACATCCCCTTCAATAATATGAACAATCCATGTGGACAATCAAATTTCCCGCTAGTATAATTGAAGTATCCCTTCACAGATACACATCCCGCTATATTTTCTATCAATATTTATCAATTCTAAGATCAGGAGGACTTCTATGTTACATGTATGGAGTAATAAAAAAATAAACAAAACAATTGCAACAGCTGCTTTGACCGCATTTGCTGCTACTGGTATTATACTGCCTGCATGGGCTGATGATACACAGCAAAAAGAACTTATCGTAA
This sequence comes from uncultured Peptococcaceae bacterium, assembly GCA_900556545.1. GTDB lineage: Bacteria > Bacillota > Peptococcia > Peptococcales > Peptococcaceae > UBA7185. Next base: position 353 of record USPE01000162.1, read on the forward strand.
CAATGACCATAGGTGACGCCACTTATCAAGCAAATGGGAAAAACGTTACTATGGATTGTGCCCCTTATGTGGATGAAAATAACCGTACCATGGTGCCGGTAAGATTTGTAGGACAAGCGCTGGGCGCTACTGTCAACTGGAACCCTTCCGCTAAAACCGTACTGGTTGCCGATGAAGAGAACACCGTTGTTTTTGCCGTTGGCTCTGATGAAATGACCGTAAACGGCAGAACAACGCCGATTGACACTGCTGCAGTTATCCAAGACAATCGCACCATGCTCCCGCTGCGGGCTGTGGCAGAATCTATTGGCGCAACTGTAACTTATGCAGACGGCGCAATCACCATTTCCAGAAAAGCCCCATCGGAAATTACTACCGTTGTCAATTACCAAGAACTGAAACAGGCGCTATCCTCAAAAGCCTCTACAATTATATTGGATAAAAGCTTTTCCACGCAGGGAGAACTTGTACAAAAGCTGGTGGTAGAACGCCCTGTCATTTTAGATGGAAACCATAATGAGATTGATTTCGGCATTGAAATAGTATCAGAAGGCGTGACGGTAAAAAACTTCGTTATCAATATTTCTGACTTTGACAAAGGTGTCAGCACCGGCGATCAAAGCGACTTAAAAAATCCCGGCGATTGTGTTGCTATCGAAATCCACAACAATGCCGCAGGCAGACCGGTTGTCATTTCTAATAATAATATCAAGCTGGACGTTTTTGGCAGCAGCAACTCTGCAATTTATCTGGCAGATAACAGCTATGTAGAAATTTCCGGCAATACCATCCTGTTGGAGAACAAAGAAAATAATACTTACGAGCGGGGCGGCATTTTTGTGGGTGCAGATGTCAGCGGCAGTATCACCAACAATGATATTACCAGTTCCCGCACTGCCATTCCCATGTCGCCAATTGGTTTAACAGCAAATTTAGATACCTTAACCAAAGCCGTTACCGTACCTTCGGTTACAATTCAGGATAATACCATCAAAACCAGATACATGACCAAAATGTATGTCAGCGGTCAATTATTTGGCGACGATCATCTTGTGTTGGAACGCAAAACCGATTTTGGTGTGCGACAGGCGCTTAGTGATTTTATCGTCGCCTTAGCTGAAAACAATACCTATGAAATCGCAGCACCATATCCGGCAGAACATGAAGCAGGCTTTGTACAATGCAGATTAGATAACATTATGGCTGGCGGCACTTATTTTGAAAACAATGTATTCTTTTATGTAGAAGACGGGAAACTGGTGCGTATTCCTGCTCCGAGCAATCCATAAATATTGAAATTTCACTTGTTTCCTAAATAGAATAGAATTTTTTCAGGAAATATCTGCGCCCAAAAGATTTTGTTTATGCGCTGCAAAAAATACTACGCTGATACCACTGTCAGAGGTAAAAAATTACAAAAACCAGATATACAATCCAACAGAAAGGAGCGCTGGTTATGCACGACAACAAGCAACTACAGCAACTCCAAGAAAAAGTTTCACAAAAAAAACGCTTAGAAGCAAAATGGAGAGAACTACAGTCTCAACATGAAGACCTAAGCAATCGAGTTCAAGAATTAAAAACAGTCATGGGGAACGAGCAGGCAGATGTAGACCGTTTGGAGCGTACCAGTCTGACATCTGTGTTCTATGCTGTCATTGGCCAAAAAGAAGATATGCTGGATAAAGAAAAAGCAGAAGCATACGCTGCCAAGGTGAAGTACGATTCCGCCGTCCAAGAATTGAATCTGATAGCGAACGATATTCATCAGATCGAAATACAGCTTCGTGAATTCTCCCAATGTGAGCAGCAGTACGAATCGCAATTACAAGAAAAAGACAGGGCCATCAAGGCATCCGGCTCTTTAGATGCGGAATATATCCTTCAGCTGGAAGAACAAATCACCACACAAAAAATACAAAAGGTGGAAATCAGAGAAGCCATCGCTGCTGGTTCCCGGGCCCTCCGCTCTGCTGACTATATTCTTTCCAGCTTAGATGCTGCCCAAAACTGGGGGACATGGGATTTGCTTGGCGGCGGTCTCATCTCCACCCTTGCCAAACACAGCAGTCTGGACGAAGCCCAGGACGAAGTGCAGCAGCTTCAAACTGAACTGCGCCGTTTCAAGACAGAACTTGCCGATGTGACCATTCATACAGATATGCAAGTAAACGTTGATGGATTCCTCCGTTTTGCAGATTATTTCTTTGATGGCCTGTTTGCAGATTGGGCTGTTCTGGATAAGATCAGTCAATCCCAGTCCAGCGTGCAAACTACCAAAAATCAAATCGAAAGTGTACTTTCCATGCTTCGCAGTATGGAAGACACCGTTGACCAAACAATCAAAAAACTAGAAGATGAAAAAGAAGCCGCCGTTGTAAAAGCCTCATTGTAAACGATAAAAAATCAGGCAGTGTTTTGAAAAGTGATGTTCCTTTCAAAACACTGCCTGATTGTCTTTGCTGCTCACAAAGCAACTTTCTTTTTTAACATGATAACCTGCATGGTAAAATCCGATTATCTGCCGCATACTGTCATGGGCAACCTGCACATAACCTGACTGGTATCCTGCCATGGTCAGCTGCGCAGCTTCACAAAAGATACCTTTCCGTTTTCAATAATCATGCTGGCTGTATGCTCCGTCGTTTTGAACAAAACCTTACCTTTACGACTCAGAATCATGGTTTTATATGCAGATGTTCCTTCATCACTGAAATTGATCACAAAGAAATCCTCCTGCACCTCCATAGCATCCACCATACCGCCCGGATTCAACTGTTCATGACTGCCCAATACATATAATCCACCAGTTTCTGCATCAGTTTAAACTTCGGCATAGCTGCAGATACCAGTACCATTACATATCCAAGGATCACAATAATCGCCAGTGCGATCACCCAGCCCATTCCTGCTCCCGTCTTTATGACCTTTAGCACGCCGCCAATACCAAGGAAAAATCCCATATTCAGGTATTCTCTTGCCATTTCCTTTGTGTAGGAAAAGCAGTGGATCACGCCGCCAATGTCTTCTGCATGTTCTGCCTTCATAATATCCAAGGTATCTTTTGCAGCATCACGGCTATGGATGATCACCGGAAGCTTCAGCCTGCGGGCCAGGTCTAACTGGGCCACAAACCATTTCTTCTGGATCCCTTTATCCGGCTCTTCCCAGTAATAATCAAGGCCGATCTCACCAATGGCCCGGACCTTCCCGTCCTGTCTTTCTGTACACCAGGCCTCAATATCTTTTAAGCCTTCATCAGACAACTCTGCACTTTCACTTGGATGCACGCCTAAGGCAGCATACATGAAATCATGGTTCCTGGCAAGCTCCAGTGTGGTCTTGCAGCTGGAAATGCTGGCTGCTACATTTGTAACAGCGCCGATGCCATTTTCCTTAAAGGTTGCCAGAAGCTGCTCCCTATCCTCGTCAAAGGCTTCATCGTCATAATGGGCATGTGTGTCAAATATCATGTTCGTTATGCCTCCTGTGGGTTAAAATGTCCTCTCGGAGCCGATAGAACATTAAACACATATTTATCCAGACGGTCAAAGGCTTCTTTTACCCTGGACAACGGCAGTGCCAGATTCATACGGATATGGCATGGACCGTGGAATGCTACACCGTCCTGCCAGATCACGCCTACTTCAATGCCTGCTGCCTGAAGTTCTGTAATGGTCCTTCCATGCTTTTTGCACCACTCTGTACAGTCCAGGAAAAGCATGTAAGTGCCTTCCGGCCTGGAAACATTAACACCGTCAAAATGCTTTTCAATGTAATCGCAGGCATAGTTTACATTCCCGCTTAACACCTCTTTTAATTCATCCACCCACTCATAACCTTCCGGTTTATAAGCACCGATCAATGCATACATTGATAACAGATTCATGCTGTTATAATGGCTTAAAGAGGACTCTTTTAAAATCCGTTCCCTTAACCAGTCATTGTAAATAATATGGTAACTTCCAATAAGACCAGCCAGATTAAAGGTCTTGGATGGAGCATAGAGAGCTACTGTCCTCTGCTTTGCATCCTCAGATACAGACTGGGTGGGAGTATGCTTATGGCCATTTAAGAGCAGATCAGACCATATCTCATCAGAAACTACATATACATCATGCTTCTTGTAGATCTCCATTGCCTTTTCGATCTCCCACTGCTCCCACACTCGGCCGGTAGGATTATGCGGACTGCAGAAGATTGCTGCATGGATATGGTTTTCCATGATCTTCTTCTCCATATCCTCAAAATCCATACGGTATACATTATTCTCATCCTTTACTAACGGGCTGTGGACAATGTGATAACCGTTGTTGGTAAGGCTGTTGGTAAAACCGATATAAGTGGGGGAATGTAAAAGTACACTGTCACCTTTAGAGCAAAGTACATTTAACGCACTGACTACACCGCCTAAAACACCATTTTCATACCCGATATGCTTTGGCTTTAGCCCTTCCACACCATTTCTGTTTTTATGCCACTGGATAATGGCGTCAAAATATTCCTCTCTTGGGGAAAAATAGCCATAAGTGGTATGCTTTGTTCTCTCAATAATGGCTTCC
>USPE01000163.1 GCA_900556545.1 uncultured Peptococcaceae bacterium
CAGGTGTTCAATCATTTCATCCTTCGTCAATGAGACCACCTTCTTTCACTAAAATCTGATAACTCTATTTTAACCGAAAGACAGAAAAAAAGCGAGTTTACAAAATTTGATCATTGGTAAAAATGACTGTGGATAAAATTATTTTTGCAGAAAACAAGTGTTATGAAAACAGATTTTTTATTTTTCTGTTTTTCACATAAAGGTATTTGAACCCATCAGAGGTTCTGAATAGTTACAATTGTAGAATTTATTGTTTGCAGTAAAAAAATACCATAGAAATTTTTTCAAATTGAGAAAAAGTTCTAGTTTAGAGGTGTTCATTGACATAAAAATGTTGTATAATAAACGATAAGTTTAAAGGCAGGAGAAAAAAATGGCAAAAGCAAAAAAAAGAAAACGATACTCAAAAGAAAATATTGCGAAAATTCTTCTGCTGATCATAGTGGTTTGGTTTTTGGCGACGCTTTCCATGAATCAGATTGTCAGCAGTTTGGTAAAGACAGAGGAAGTTCAGACAACTATTCTGGAACATACCGACAGTGGATATGGGTTAGTTAGTGGTAATGAGTATACCATTTCTGCGCCTGCTGATGGTGCTGTAGAACGCACAATGGCAGAAGGAACGCGGGTACGGAAGGGTAATGCGGTGTTTAACGTAAATGGCGCAATTGCTTATACCAATGCGTCCGGCCGGGTATCTTATCAGATTGATGGGCTGGAAGGCAACACCGATTTGTCTGCGGTGTGCAGCACCAATTTGGAAACACGCTATACAGAACAACAGGGAAAAGACCAGGAAACAACAGATTCGGATGCTGTGGCTGGTGCAGTATATGCCAAAGTAATTGATATTTTTGATGATATTTATCTGTATTTGACTGTACCGCGCACCTCGTATACCAATACGCTGGAAATTGATACAAGTATACCGGTGCGGTTGGTTGATATTGATTATGAAATTTCGGCGACGATACAGGAAATTGCTGATGCCGCAGATGGCAGCCGCTATTTGAAATTAAAGGTGGAAAATGTGAAGGAAACTGTCTTTCAGCAGAGAATTTATAAAATTGAGCTTCCTTATGACCGGGTAACTGCACTGTCTATACCGGAGGAGGCTTTGGTAGAAAGACAGGGAGAGACCGGCGTGTATTATTTACGAAAAGGGTTTGTATTCTGGAAACCTGTGACGCCGGGACAAGCTTGGCCGGATTTGGGTTTGGTTGCCATTGAACAGACTGAAGAGGATGAGGATGGTTTGCAAAGTGGTGATATTGTTGTAACAACCCCGCATTTGGTGCATGAAGGAGAAAATATTAAGTTTTAAAAGGGATGATTGGAAATGACCATTGCAGAAAATATTGCAGAAATCAGACAAAATGTAGAGAATGCTCGAAAAAAAAGTCCACATCCAGAGCAGTCAGTTACATTGGTGGCAGTAACCAAAAATAGAACACCAGAAGAAATTAATCAGGTATTGGCTGCCGGTCAGACAATTTTAGGAGAGAACCGCGTACAGGAATTAATGGATAAATATGATGTGATTGCGCCTGGTGCAACTTGGCATGTGATTGGTCACTTGCAAAGTAATAAGGTGAAATATATTGCGGATAAGGTGGTATTGGTGCATTCTTTGGAAAGCCAGTCACTGGCAAAAGAAATTGACCGTCGTATGCAGGCGTTGGGGCATCCAATGGATTGTTTGGTGCAGGTTAATATTGCAGATGAAGAAAGTAAATTTGGCTTAGCAGAGGAAGAAGTAATTCCTTTTTTGGAGATGGTCAGCACGATGCCCGGTATCCATGTGGTAGGACTGATGAATATCGCACCGTTTTTTGAAGATACAGAGCAGGTGCGGCCAATTTTCCGCAAAATGTATCAATTATTTGAAGAAATAAAAGCCAGACAGATTCCAAATATTGAAATGAATATTTTGTCTATGGGTATGAGCCACGATTATCAGGTGGCAGTAGAAGAGGGTGCCAATATGGTTCGTGTTGGCAGAAGCATGTTTGCTTAATAAGGAGAGATGGAAATGGGTTTTCTTGATAAGGTAGTAGATGTATTGGGCTTTGTGGAAAGAGAAGAATATGAAGAAGAAACACCAGCGGAAAAAGCGCCGCAGCAAACTCCAAAAGTAACCGCGATACCGGTGAAATCGGAACCAAAGCCGATGCCGCGTATTAATAATGTGGTTTCTTTTACAAATCCAAACAGAGAATTTGCAAGCCCACAGCAGGAAGGGGACAATGCACGGGTTGTTCTGGTTGAACCGGTTCGGTTTGAAGAATCGCAGGGGATTGCTGATAATTTGTTAGACCGAAAAGCAGTTGTGATTAATATTGAATCCTGTGATACCGATATTGCGGCAAAGATTATTGATTTTATCGGCGGGGTTGTATATGCTATTGATGGCACCATTCAAAAAGTGAGCCAGGGAATTATTTTGGCCGCTCCGCAGAATATTGACATTGCCAGTGAATTAAAACATGATATGGAAACAACAGACGAAGAAATTTTCGCCTGGATTACCCAATATAACCGCAGGGGTGATTTCTAATGGCCAACGCATATCGCTTTGGGTTTATTGGCGCGGGTGCTATGGCAGAAACTATTGCTGCCGGTATGATACAGCGGGGCCTGTGTCAGGGCAGTGATATTATCATGTCTAACCGCAGCCAGGGAAAATTAGAAAGATTACAGCAGACACTGGGTATTCATGCAGCTGCTGATAATGATCAGGTAGTGGAACAGGCGCAGCATATTGTAATTGCTGTAAAACCACAGCAATTTCCTTTGATGTGCAGTCAGCTGCGTAAAAAACCGCAGTCTTCTCAAACAATTATCTCTATTATGGCGGGAATTTCTATTGCGGCATTGCGGGAGCAATTGGGTGAGGTGGCCATATTCCGTGTGATGCCCAATACACCGGCAAAAATTGGCTGGGGTATGACTGGTGTTGCAGCAGGTTCATTGGCAACCGAAGAACAGAAGCAGATTGTTTTGGATATGTTTAATAGTGTTGGTAAGACTATTTTAATAGAAGAAGCATATATTGATGCTGTAGGCGCAGTTAGCGGCAGCGGTCCGGCCTATATGTATCAAATTTTGGAAGCGCTGGCTGATGGTGCGGTTTTGATAGGGTTGCCGCGGGCGACGGCATACCAGTTGGCAGCGCAGACTATGGCAGGTTCTGCTATGATGCTGTTAGAAACGGGAGAGCATCCCGGTGTTTTAAAAGATCAGGTAACCAGTCCGGGCGGTACTACCATCCGTGCTTTAAAGGTGATGGAGGAAAAAGGCGTGCGCAGTGCTATGATAGAGGCAGTGCAGCAAGCATATCTTCGTTCAAAGGAGCTTGGTGAAAAAGAATGATTTATTTATTTTTGCGGACAGCGGTAGGCGTATTGAATTTTCTGATTCTTATACGCTGTCTACTATCTTTTGTACCACACAATCCATACAATTCGATTTTGCGGTATGTGTATGAAATTACCGATCCGATTTTGAATTTATGCGGCAGATTTATGCCTGACGCTTTGCGTTATCCCTTAGATTTTACACCAATGGTTGCTTTGGTGGTTATCCAATTGGTTTATCAGGTGTTGGTTACAGTGCTTCATGTGTTGTTTTAGACGAGGGAGGATAGCATGCTGACGCTTTCGACAGAAGAAAAACAATTTCTCAGCAGGCTGGAAGATCGTCTGGAACGGGTGGAGCAGCGTTATCAGGAGAGCGTAACAGATTTTCTGGAACCACGGTTACAGATTGTAGCAGAAGAGTTTTTGCGTTCCAGAAAATTTTTGCGTTATTTGTTTTGCGGCGGTTATGAGGAAGCAGAGCGAAAACGGTTGGTTTTGTTTCCTGAATATACAGAACCATCCTGTATGTCTGCTGGTATTTGTCTGTTTCGTTTTCAGGGACGTTTGGATTTCGTTTCTGTAACCCATCGTGATTTTTTGGGTGCTGTTATGGGGTTGGGCTTGCGCCGTGAAAAGTTTGGTGATTTGCTGGTGCATGAAACAGGTTTTGACTTGTTTGTACAGCAGGAAATTGCAGATTATTTGCTGCAAAATGAATTGCGGGTAAAGCATGTGCCTATGACAGTGACCGAATTATCTTTCGATGAGTTTCAACCGCCAGTGCAAAATATAAAAGAACTACATATTATGGTTGCTTCTATGCGTCTGGATACAGTGTTGGCTAATGGATTGGGACTGTCTCGCACAAAAGCTATGGAATTGATTCAGAGTGGTAAAGTAAAAGTAAATCATAGTGAAATAGAAAAAAATGACTATATTTGTCAGCAGGGTGACATAATTTCCTGTCGGGGAAAAGGCCGGTTGCGCATTGGACAACTGTCTGGTGAAACTCGGAAAGGAAAATTGAAGTTGTGCATCTTGAAATATCTTTAATCAAGAATTGGAATTGAAAGGAGCTTATCCTATGCTGAAACCGATGGACATCCACAATAAAGAATTTAAAAAATCTATGCGAGGATACGATGCAGAAGAAGTGGACGAATTTTTGGATGAAATTATCGTTGATTATGAAAAAATGCAGCGGGAAATTGATATGCTGAAAACACAGCTCAGCAATTACAGTGAAAATATGAACAACTATCGGGAAAAAGAAATTTCGTTGAATAATGCTTTGGTATCTGCACAGCGTTTTGCCGATCAGCTAAAGCAGGATGCAGAAGGCAGAGCAGCGGAAATTATTGCCCAGGCAGAAGAAGAAGCTCAGAAAATTATTGGCAGTACAGAAGAAAAATATAATAAAGTTTTGAATGATTATACCACTTTGGCCAGTCGGTATCATGATGCCAAAGAAACATTGAAAGAATATTTTCAAAATCAGATTCAGATGTTGGATCAGGAAGAAGTGGGGATTTCTACTACGCAGATGG
>USPE01000164.1 GCA_900556545.1 uncultured Peptococcaceae bacterium
AACAGAGCCATGGGTGGTTTCTTCTCCGTGAAAAAAATACCCGTGATCGAGTTCGATATGCTCAATGCCTTGAAATCCCCACATAAAATCAAGATGCCAATAACTGCGTCTAAACTCTCCGTCTGTGATGACATGATATCCTGCGGCTTTTTGCTTGGCAATCAGCTTTTTAATTTCTTCATCCTCAATTTTTGTCAAATCGTTGATGGTAATGTTTCCTTCTGCATAATCAGCTCTTGCTTTTTTTAGTCGCTCCGGTCTTAAAAAACTACCTACGAAATCATATTTAAAAGGTGCGTTTTCTTTATACATTGTGATGTCCTCGCTTTCGCTTTTTAGTATGTTATTATTACATCATAATGTATTTCTATTGTAAAATACTTAAAAATAGCACTTTGTTATAGCTTAAAGTTATAACAAAAAAATGTACTCATTTAGATTACGTATTTTTTTAATGCTTCGATATAATATGTGCCAAGTCTGCTCAAAACGGCTTTATTGTGTGTAATTACACCAATGTGCATTTCCCCTTCCGCTTTTAGCGGTATAGCGACGATATTTTCTCCATTGAGTTCTTTGTCAATGACACCGCTGCAGACGGTATATCCGTTAAGACCGATAAGCAGATTAAAAAGTGTGGCTCTGTCCATAACACGAATGTTTTTTGAGCGTATGGTGGTGCTAAAAATCTCTTCGGAAAAATAAAAGGAATTATGTTCTCCCTGTTCATAAGAAAGATAAGGGTAGGGGGTCAAATCCTCCATAGTAACCTGTGTTTGTTTGGCCAGTGGGTTTCCTGTGCTTACAAATATATGGGGTTTTGCAGTAAACAGCTCTGTAAATGTAAGATCGTTTACTTTAAGCAGTTTTTCAATCACCATGCGGTTAAATTCATTGTAATATAAAATGCCGATTTCGCTTTTCATTCGGGAAACATCATCAATAATAGCAAAGGTTTGTGTTTCGCGCAGGCTGAAATCATATTCATCTCTGCCGCATTCTTTTATTAAATCAACAAAGGCATTGACAGCAAAGGAATAGTGTTGGGTAGAAACGCGAAATTCCTGTTTTCCGCCGGCATGGGTTTTATATTTTTCTTCCAGCAATGCAGCCTGTTCTAATACTTGTCTTGCATATCCCAAAAAAATTTCACCTTCTTTTGAAACAGATACACCTTTATTGGTCCGGTCAAAAATAATAATTCCCATTTCTTTTTCAAGTTCTTTTATTGCTTTTGTAAGACTTGGCTGGGATAGAAATAATGATTTTGCCGCCTGACTGAATGTTCCTGTTTCTGCTACGGTTACGATATATTTCAGTTGTTGTAATGTCATATTGTTCTCCGTTCGTTTATGATTTTGATGAAAAATTCAATTTTATTATATCACACCATTTTTTAAGAGTGGGGAAGTTTTTCATGTTCTAATTTTTGATAGTATCACATTAACTTTGATAATAGCTGGAAGTGTGAGGATAGTCATGCAGCGAACCATTTGAGCTTTTTTGACAGACGTTGAAGATGCGAAATGAAATCGTTGAATTGCAAAACCATGTCAACAGGGCTGTTTTGAGCCTTCTCTACCGTTGGTTTCCCTGTAGATTTTGCCTGCGTGTAGTGGGTTCCACTGCGGGGCGATTGACAAGCCTGTCTTGACTGGCTATGATGGGGGCAGGAAAGGAGATGGGTGCAAATGTTTGAGATTGATAAGGAGCAGTTTGGCGCATTGGTATCGCAGCTACGCAAGGAAAAGGGGCTGACTCAGAAAGAGGTGGCGCAGCAGCTGTTTATATCTGATAAGGCAGTCAGTAAATGGGAACGCGGTTTGAGCGTACCCGATATTGCGTTGTTAATCCCTTTGGCCGATTTGTTGGATGTGACGGTGACAGAGCTGTTGCAGTGCAAACGGCAGGAACAGGAGGCGCTGTTGGATGAACAACAGGTGGAAGCGCTGGTGAAAACCACCATTCAATTATCGGAGCAGGAAAAGCGGTGTCGGGAACAGCAAAAAACAAAACGGATGGCGGTGTGGTTTGGTTGTGTATGTGTGGCTGCGTTGGAGCTGGGTGTGCTTTTGTTTTTGGGCTATGAAATGGAGACAACAGCTGTTTTATTGCCAGGAGTACTGTTTGCTGTGTTCGGTTATTATTTTTATTTTCTGGTTCAGGAACAGTTGCCCGCCTATTATGATGCCTATTCTGTCAATGCTTATGTGGACGGCGTATTTCGGTTAAACTTGCCCGGTGTGCGGTTTCATAACGGAAACTGGCCCCATATTGTGGACTACTGCCGCATTTGGACAGCGGCTGCGCTGGTTGGTTATCCGCTGTTGTATCTGTTGGCAGAGCAGATGGCGCCCGTTGCGCGTATCTGGAACTGGTTGGCGTTGGCATTGATATTGGGCAGTATCTTTGTGCCTTTGTATGCAGTGGCTAAAAAGTATGAATAAGGGCGTAGTAAAAATCATCTGTCGGAAAAAAGGCTTGCTTTTTGCGGCAAAAAAGAGTATAAATAAAGATGTAGTATGGTAGGGTGATAGACAAAAATAGGAAATGATTTTTATCACCAGAAATAATTTGTAGGACGGTTGTATGGTAGTGTGAATTGGTAAATACACACACCTTTTTCCGGTGTGTTTTTTTAACCTTTTCCTGCTATACAGATCCATAGTAGGAGGTATGTATTTATGATTATTGTAGTAAAAAACGGAGCCGATGAACAAAAACTGCAGAGTGTGATTCAGTATTTGGAGGCACAGCAGTTAACACTGCATATTTCCCGGGGGGAAGAACGAACCATTATCGGTCTGGTTGGCGTAACCCAGGAGCAAAAACAAAATCTGAATGTAGAATCTTTAGACGGCGTGGAAAAAATTATGCCGGTTGTAACACCGTACAAATTAGCCAGCCGTGAATTCCATCCGGAGGATACCGTTGTCAGAATTGGTGATTTGACCATAGGCGGTAATGAGTTGCAGGTGATGGCCGGTCCTTGTGCTGTGGAAAGCAGGGAACAAATGCTGGAGGTTGCCGAAATTGTCAAGGCATCCGGCGCGCGGATTTTGCGGGGCGGCGCGTTTAAACCGAGAACATCGCCTTATTCCTTTGCCGGACTGGAAGAAGTTGGTTTGCAGTACATGGCAGAGGCGAGAGAGAAAACCGGATTGAAAATTGTCAGTGAAGTAATGGATCCGCGCAGTGTGGCGTTGGTGGCTGAATATTGTGATATTGTGCAGATTGGCGCCCGCAATATGCAGAACTTTAATCTGCTGCGGGAGGTTGGCAAAATCAATAAGCCGGTTCTGCTGAAACGGGGCTTATCTGCTACTATCGAAGAATGGATTATGGCTGCCGAATATGTGTTGTCCGGCGGCAATGAACAGGTGATATTGTGCGAACGGGGCGTTCGTACTTTTGAAACATTTACCCGCAACACACTGGATTTGTCCGCTGTACCGATTATCAAAAATCTGACCCATCTGCCTATTATAGTAGACCCAAGTCATGCTACCGGTAAATGGAATCTGGTAGAGCCGATGAGCAGAGCAGCCATTGCTGCCGGTGCTGACGGTTTGATGATAGAAGTGCATCCGGATCCGCTGCACGCTTTGTCTGACGGGCCTCAGTCGTTAAAGCCTCATAAATTTAACGCAGTGATGCAGGAGCTGCAAAAAATGGCGCAGGCTATGGGAAAAACAATATAAAGTAAAGAAGTCTGTTGTATAGTATGATTGCTATACAACAGACTTTTTTTGTTGCAGTTAGAGGTCTTTGCAGTCCAGAGCAGCAATGATTTTTTTAAATAACGCAAGGTCTTTGATGATAAAATCGTTTTTGTTTTTGCTGACTACGTTTTGTTCCTTCAGCTCTGTGATATAAGAATTGGCGTTGGAGCGATGTACGCCGGTAATAGAAGCGATATCGGTGACAGAAGGGAAGTTTTTGATTATAATAACGTCTGCTTCTTTATCAACGATGCCATATTGCTGTGCCAACTGCAGGATAAAAGAAAATACTTTATATTTAGCAGAGCAGTGATTGATAGAGAGCATTTGCTGCAGCACAACGCCATAGCGGGATGTACAGATTCGGATATATTGTCGGATATAGGCAATATCGGTCTGAATGAATTGCAGGACCGCATTGTGGTCAATAAATAAAATTTGGGCCGGGTCTTGCACAATCAGTGTTTTCAAAAAGTAGTCATCAATATTGCCAAAAACAATGCTGTCTTCCAATAAAATATACATCAGCCGTTCGTCGCCATGCTCATTACAGATGTAAGATTTGAGGCTGCCTTGTAAAAGATACATGATTTGGGTGGGCGGCAATGGGGGGATGGTTTGGCCTTTGCGGTAAAATACTTTATGAGTAGAGTTCTGTTTGATAAATTCTGCTAAGGCCGGAAATTCTTTTTGAATATGATTGCTCATAACGGCGCAGTGTGTTTTTTCAGTCATATAGATAATACCTCTTTTCGATTGGCAGTTTCTACACGCAATATTATAAATATAGTGAAGAATCTTTGGCTTTGGGTTTATCGCACTAAAAATTGTAAAAGTACAAATAAAAGAATAATGTAATAAAGGATATACCAGATTTTTGGGAAAAAGTCAATATAGATAGGTTGAATTAGTATAATGAAAATATTATATATTGGAATTTATCTATGAATTTAAATAAAAAAATTTATAGTTTGTTGTGGTGACAACAGTCTGTATTGAAAAGTCCTGTTATGATGTAATTGCGATATTGCTTAGGATGTACTCGAGTGCTTGAAAAATAATCTCAATAAGACAAGGGGGTCTTTATATGGGTGCGCAGGCACAAAAGAAAGATGCAGTTATATATTGGGTTCATGTTTTTATTACTATTGGATTGATGATTAGTGGATTTTTTATGAAAG
>USPE01000165.1 GCA_900556545.1 uncultured Peptococcaceae bacterium
GGGCAACTGCCCAGATATTTGCAGGATTTAATGTTTTTTCAAGTTCAACACGTTCGTGTTTTTCAGCCATAAAGCTTCGCCTCCATTACATAAGTTAAAACTAAAATATTAAGTCAGATACACAAAATATAATTAGGATATGAAAATAAGTACTGCTATATATGTTTATATTTGATACAGCTATGTCGATGTGAGCAACACTCCTTTTTTGACGAGATTATAAACTGGAATCAAATATAAATATAAAACAAAAGAAAGAAAATTATGTATTTACTGTTTTGTCATATTGTTGTGCATGGTGTAAAAGATGTAAGCGTGTATGGATTACAAACGATAAACATAAAATCTTAATCTTAATTTTATTAATCTTAACGCATCCGGATTGGCTGTATAAACAAAAATAAAAGTGGTTTTTCATCGCATTTCGGTTAAAACCCGTATGCAAATGTCAAACAAATTGATTGAATTATGAAAGTATACAAAAAATATAAATAAAAATTTATAGAATATATTAACGAACCCTTATTAGAATTATAGCATTGTATAATGAAGAATGTAAAGAAAAAACATAAAATAAATTAATAAAATGTTTAAGTAAAATTATGCTTAAATTTAATTTTTTTAGGCTTTGGCATAAAAACTGTCAGTCTGATAAACTAAATAAAATGGGTAAAACAAAGTATCATAGTTTCAATGAAATTAAACACCAAAAATATAGTGTGTTATTTCAAGCGAGAAGAAATACAAAAAAGTTATCTTAACGCATAAGGGCAAGTCCAAAATAAACAACTCCGGATCGTCAGTTGACTGAAAATGACTGCTCTTTCGAGAAAGCAAAAGGCGTTTTTTCTGTACTTTTTACTGATGAACAATTTGCCCAGAAGCTGAAAATGAAGATATTTTACAAGCCTTTGGAAAAATGGAATGATAAAATAACAGTCGTTAAGGAGGAAATGTCCATGAAAAAGGAAACAAGAACGATTGTTTATGATGATGAACTGCGGATAGAAGCCTACCGCTTTGAAGGAATTGTGCAGCCCTTCCCCAACCATTTCCATGAATACTATGTCATTGGTTTTATCGAGGACGGAGAACGGTGCCTGTCCTGCAAAAACCAGGAATATGTCATTACAAAAGGCAATATCATTTTATTTAATCCGGGAGACAATCACGGATGTGTACAGAATGATGGCGGCACATTAGATTATCGGGGATTCAATATTTCCAGGACTGTCATGTTGGATTTGGCAGAGGAAGTGACTAGAAAGCGGGCACTTTCCGGTTTTTCAAAGAATGTGATTTTTGATGAAGAAGTGACCGATTATTTACGCCCGCTTCACCAAATGGTGATGGGCGGCTCCGGCGAGTTTGGCAAGGAAGAATACCTGCTTCTTTTGCTGTCCCTGTTGTTTCAGAGATACGGCCAGCCATTTGAAAGCTGTATTCCGGAGTGCCGGGAAGAAATTGAGAAAGCCTGTACCTTTATGGAACAGCACTACGCCGAGCACATTTATTTAGACCAGATCTGCCGCTATGCCGGGCTTAGTAAATCCACTCTGCTTCGGGCATTTACAAAATCAAAGGGTGTGACCCCATACCTTTATCTGCAAAATATTCGTATTGGGGAAGCAAAGAAACTGTTGGAGCAAGGCGCGGCTCCCATTGAAGCGGCATTATCGACGGGATTTTCCGACCAAAGCCACTTTACAAATTATTTCAATCGCTTTATCGGCCTTGCTCCCGGCATTTACCGTGACATTTTTAAGACCGAGGCAGGAGGCAATCAGAATGGAGAATAAACAGACCATCGGGCATTTATCAGCCCTGCTTACCATCATCATTTGGGGAACAACGTTTATCTCTACAAAAATTTTGCTGACAGATTTTCAGCCGGTAGAAATTTTGTTTTTCCGTTTTGTCATGGGCTTGCTGGTTCTGTTGTTAGTCTATCCACACCGCCTGACAGGAACAACTCGCAGTCAGGAAATTACTTTTGTTGCTGCTGGTTTGTGCGGAATTTGTATGTACTACCTATTGGAAAACATAGCCCTGACCTATACGATGGCCTCCAACGTAGGTGTCATCATTTCTGTGGCTCCCTTTTTTACAGCGATTTTGACCCATTTGTTTTTGAAGGGCGAAGAAAAACTGCGGCCTAATTTTTTCATTGGCTTTATCGTTGCTATGGTCGGGATTTTTTTGATTAGTTTCAATGGTTCCAAACTGGAGTTGAATCCGGCTGGCGATTTTCTTGCTCTGCTGGCAGCTTTGGTATGGGCCTGTTATTCCCTATTGACAAAGAAGATCAGCGGCTATGGATACCATACCATTCTTACCACAAGACGGGTGTTCTTCTATGGTATCTTGTTTATGATACCGGCCCTGTTTCTGTTTGACTTTCAGCTGGAACTGACAAGGTTCGCTGACCCGGTTTATCTGTTCAATATCGTTTATTTGGGGCTGGGTGCCTCCGCTCTTTGTTTTGCTACTTGGAATTTTGCTGTCAAAGTGTTGGGAGCGGTTAAAACGAGCATTTATATTTACTTGGTTCCGGTTATTACAGTAGGAACTTCGGTATTGATTTTGCATGAAAACATCACAGTGCTGGCAAGTATGGGTACGGTCTTGACATTAGCCGGACTGTTTCTTTCCGAAAACAAGCTGTTTAAGTGAAAAGGCTCCTTGTTTTATAAAAAAATGCTCCCTTTCAGGTAACAAGTTTTTTTGTTTGCCTAAAAGGGAGCATTTTATAGTGAGCAGTTTTCATACTGCTATTTATTTCATGATGTTGCTTACAGGATCATTTTTCAGATAAGGTTCATACAAACCGGAATGATTATTCCTGACAAATGATTGGACAGGTAGCGTCTTTTACACCTTTGTCATGCAAAAGGGTATCCATATCTTCATTATTGGACAAATATTTTCTGCGCATGATGAAGAAGAAGATAATGCCCATAACGGTCCAGGCTGCCAGTGCGATTAAGGACTGTACAGACAGGAACCCTGGCATACCAGGAATCAGGAGCAAGCCCAGGAAGAATACGCCGGCAACGACACCCAAGCCGCCAATAACACTCTGCAGTTTATCGCCGGCTTTCCAAGCCAGCACACAGCAAGCTGCGGTGGTGTAGGTAAAGGCCAGAGAAGCCCCTACCGATGTCATATCAACAATCCAGTTCAGCACTTCACGGCCAAACCATGGAGCAATCAGTGAAATTGCCATAACAAATAAAATAGATTTTTTTGGTGTACCGTATTTAGGATCGATTTCAGCAAATATATTCGGCAGCGCGTTTACCTGAGCCATAGCGTACAGCAGACGGCTTGTGGACAGATAAAATGCATTCATACCGGAGACTACGGCGCACAGCATGGCAATACCAACCAGGAACAGGCCGGCTTTTCCCAGTACCATTTCAATAACCATACCGGTTGCCCAGAATGGATCGGTAGCCAGTAAATCCTGCCATGGCATAACAATTGCAGTAATGGTGTTGATGCAGATGTATAACATGGCTGCAACCAGTACAGCGGAAACCATCAGGAACAAAGATTTTTTTGGAGAAAAACTGTATTCTTCTGCAGCCTGCGGGATACAGTCAAAACCGATAAATGCCCAGGGCGTCATGGCCACAACGGCAAAAATGCAAGCAAACGGTGTTTTGTTATCTGCAGTCTGGAATGCAGGCATCAGATTAGAAAAATCATGGCAGCGGAACAAGACGATCGCTGTGACTAAAACGATGGAAACCACTAAGAGCAGGGAAACAAAAGTCTGTAATGCACCGGATCCTTTTACCCCTTTGATGTTCAGGTAAGCCAGCGCAATCAGAAAGAAGGAGGCAATTAAAATTTCACCGGCATATACATCCCAGCCGGCAATGGAGTATAATTTCCCAACTTGAATCGCATCAGGAAAAAGATACCGACTGATCAAACCTACAGCAGTAGCGTTTAATGGAATCAAGGACCAATAGGCTAAAATAAGTCCCCAACCACAGATAAAGCCGTGGATTTTACCGAAAGCAGAATCTGCATATACAAATTCTCCACCGGATACCGGAAACTTTTGAATCAAATACCCGTAACTTAAACTAATAAGAATTACAATGCTGGCACCAATTAACATACCGATTGCCATACCCAGCGGTCCTGATTTCGGCAGAAACGCATTCCCCGGCAGCACGAAACAGCCCCATCCAACAATTGCGCCCAGAGCAAGACCCCATACGTCAATAGGCCGCAGCTCTTTTTTGAATCCTTGTGTTTCAGACATAGAAAATACCTCCTGAAAGAAAGATAATAAAGTAGTTGTATTTCTGTTTCCATAGAGCAAAAATATGATAAAACTATAGTATTTTTTTATTGATTACAGTTCCGCCCCTGAAATATACTAAAGTTTTAATACAGCTGTCCGCCATGGAAAGAAATATTTAAATTAGTTAAAAGTATAAATAATAGTTATTACACATTGCAACGGTATGATAACTAAGTTTTTTTGTGTTAAAGCACACAGGAATTTGTGACATAGTTTGAAGCGCGGTATTAAGCGGATTGCAGACGTTGGCAGTAAAAAAGGCAGCTGTTAAAACGTATTAATAACAGAAATAAAACTGATTGTGCAAATATGTTTTTATGAATGACAGCTTTGGAAAAATTGCACAGTTTTTTTATTGAATCATTGCAATTAATCATTGCAATTTGTGAAGAAAGAATCATAAAATTTGACACTGTACATCATAAAAAATGATTATGCGCAGCTGTCATGTGCAGAACTGTCATTGTTTAAAAAAGAGTTGCAGAGGCGAATAACGGCGGGCATACAAAACAGGGCAGCTGCCCCCAAAAGGCTGGCAAATGA
>USPE01000166.1 GCA_900556545.1 uncultured Peptococcaceae bacterium
ACGGACTGTAAATCCGTTGGCTCCGCCTTCGAAGGTTCGAATCCTTCTCCCTCCAGTTTATATATCTTTATGTAGTGTCGCACTTCTATTGAGAAGATGCGGCATTTTTTATTTTTGTCCATTTGGTTGTATAAAACTGCAAACGATTAACCGAAAAAACCATATGAAATTTGCAATCAGTTTCTACACAGGTGTGTTCGTGCAATATATACTATCATAAAACAGGAAATGTGCTGTCAACTACCTCAATAAAGTAGTGACAGCACGTTTTTTATCAATGAATTACAATTTTAAAGGCATATTGTCCATTTCTAATCAATCATTTTTGGTGCGGCATCGCCATAGGTTGGAGCCGGAACTTTATATCCGCCGGCAACTGGTAAGCAATGACCTGTGATAAAGGATGCCTGATCGCTGGCTAAAAATAGCGCTGCATTGGCGATATCTTCCGCCTGTCCAAAGCGTTGCAACGGCACATGCTTTAAGAATGCGTCGATAAACGCTTGCGGCATATTATTCAGCAATGCCTCGGTAGCAATCATGCCCGGCATTACACAGTTGCAGCGAATTCCCAGACGGGCATACTGGGTTGCAATATTTTCGGTTAAACTCATAACTGCCGCTTTGGATACACAATAGGAGATGCGGTCCAAGTCAGGATTATAGCCGCCGATGCTGCCAATATTTACAATGGCACCGCCTTTTGGCATATGAGGAACTGCATATTTTACAGGAAGAAAGACACTGTTTAAATTGGTGCAAAGGGTTTCATTAAAATACTGCACATCGGTTTTTACAATGTCAAAGTCTTGTTTTACATCAGTGCCGCCATAATTGTTAATCAAGATATCAATGCGCCCTTCTTTTTCAATTACGGTACTTACCATCGACTGATAGCTTTCAATTTCTTTTGCATTAAAATAAACTGCTGCCGCTTTTCCCCCTTCTGCAATGATTTGCTCGGCAATTTCCTGTCCGGCATCCATACGGCGTACACCCAGATAAACGGTAGCACCGCCTTTGGCCAGTCCTTGCGCACAAGCCAAACCAATTCCTCTTGTTGCTGCCACTACTAATGCAACTTTTCCTTCAAATTGTTTCATAAAGAATCGCCTCCATTTTGAAATCCTACTTCTATTATAGGCCTATATCTTCATAAAATATACTAACGGTTTTTAATGCAAGACATCCGTTAGTTTGTGAAATTTTATTTGTGTACGCGGTGTATCATCAATTAGGAGGCAATCATCATATGTATTCCAGTAAAATATTGTTAAATCAGCAGCAGATTGAGGCAATCAATTGGAGAAATCTGCAAAAGGAAGGTACAGGGCTGGTTTCTATCTGCGAGATAGAATCTATTTTGCCAGAACAGTTGGAGGCGCTTTTAAAAGCCGAAAAACTTCCCCAAGAGCCCCGTTATGATAAGGATGGCAACTTATATGGTGAATCCTTCTATGCAGCTTTAAACGGACGTATAGCTGCTGTTGCTGAACAGAAAAATTGTGGGGTTCGCTATGGGGTGGCCATTGACAATACCTTTTTGCGATTATTTCCCACTATGGCCGGCAGTTATCGCTTTGATGAATTGGGCGAGCTGGACAGATTTGCAGTTACGCTCATTAAACTGGGAGAACCACTAATCATTTACTGTCAGGATGAAAGCGGCGTGTGGAGTTTTGTACAGAGTCAGCAAGCCTATGGATGGATTCTAACCGCCCATCTGGCATGGGAAGAACAACACTCCCGCTGGCGGCAATACTGCTGTGACAGGGAACAGCTGCTGGTGGCAGACAGCAGGCGCATCTTAGAATATGTTGATTTTAACGGTTGCTTACAAAATCAGCTATTGCTGATGGGCACTAAGCTGCCGTTATATGACGCCAATTGCCATACCTTTGTCATTGGCATTCCCTTTCGGGATTGCCGCGGTAACCTGGCCATTCTGCAGACAATGGTGCAGCGGGACGGCGGGTTTATACCGGGGCCCTTGCCCCTTTCTGCACAAAATATCATCAGTCAGGCTAAAAAAACGCTGGGTGAACCTTATGGTTGGGGCGGCAGCGGGTACTATCGGGACTGCAGTTCACTCATTGGAGATGTGTTTTCTGTTTTTGGATTGTTGTTTCCCCGCAATAGCAGAGAGCAGATGCAGATGGTGGGTACCGAGCAGTGCCCCGGCAATCGAGATCAAAAATATGCCTTTATCGTCAATTTCCCTGCCGGCAGTGTATTATATTTTCCTGGTCATGCCATGCTGTATCTGGGCCGCCGGGGAAATCAGCTGGAAATTTTGCACAGCGTATATGCCATCGGTCTGCCTGCTCAACAGGAAGTGATTCCCCACAAAATAAAACGGGTGGTGCAGGGCAATCTTCAACAGCGGCGAGTCAATGGAGAACAGCTTTTAGATGCAGTGACAGCCTGCTGGATTCCTCGATGACAGAAACCTAATACACAAAATTTGCACATATTTGCACACAATAGATAGAACTAATCAAAAAGGTCGGCAGTCAGGGCTTGTCTAGCGCTTAAATTTTCAGTACAATAACAGTACGATACCGAATACAAATTTTAAGAAGTTATGAAATAAAGGAGTTATGCATGAGTATTTTAACAGTTGAACATTTAAGCCATGGCTTTGGCGACAGAGCAATTTTTGACGATGTATCCTTCCGTTTGCTGAAAGGAGAGCATATTGGCCTGGTGGGTGCCAATGGGGAAGGAAAATCTACCTTTATCAATATCATTACCGGCAAACTGCAGCCCGATGCCGGCAAAATCGAATGGGCAAAACGGGTTCGTGTGGGCTATCTGGATCAGCACGCTGTACTGGAGCGGGGCATGACCATCCGTGATGTGTTGAAGAGTGCCTTTCAGTTTTTATACGACATCGAGCAGCAAATCACCGACAGCTACATGAAGATGGGCGAAGTAGAAGGCGACGAGCTGGATGCGCTGATGAATGAAGTCGGCGATTTGCAGGAACTTTTAGATACCCATGATTTTTATATCATCGACAGCAAAGTTGACGAAGTTGCCCATCATTTGGGGCTGGATGATATCGGCCTGGACCGAGATGTAGAAGATCTGAGCGGCGGGCAGCGCACCAAAATTCTGTTAGGGAAGCTATTGCTGGAAAAGCCCGACATCTTACTTTTGGATGAACCGACCAACTATCTGGATGAATCTCACATTGCCTGGTTAAAACGATATCTGCAGGAGTACGAAAATGCCTTTTTGCTGATCTCCCATGATATTCCGTTTTTGAACAGTGTTATCAACCTGATCTATCATATGGAAAATCAAAAATTGGATCGCTATGTGGGTGACTATGATAATTTCCGCCGCATTTATGAAGTAAAAAAATCACAGCAGGAAGCAGCCTATCGCGCCCAGCAGCAGGAGATTGCCGAGCTGCAGGATTTTGTTGCGCGCAACAAGGCGCGGGTATCCACACGCAATATGGCCATGTCCCGGCAGAAAAAGCTGGATAAAATGGAGATTATCGAGCTGGCGGCAGAAAAGCCAAAACCATCTTTCCAGTTTATAATGGGCCGCACCACCAGCAAGCTGATTTTTGAAACAAAAGGACTGGTGATCGGATACGACAAACCGCTGTCCAAACCGTTGGATTTATTGCTGGAGCGGGGACAGAAGGTAGCGTTGGTAGGTGCCAACGGTATTGGGAAAACCACCTTGTTAAAAAGTTTGCTGGGTGAAATCCCATCTTTGGCCGGCGAAGTAATCAAAGGGCAGAACCTGGAGATTGGTTATTTTGAACAGGAAACCAAGCCGACTGACAATACCTGTTTGCAAGAAGTGTGGAACACATTCCCCCACTTTAACCAGCAGGAAGTGCGGGCGGCATTGGCGCGCTGCGGTCTGACCACCAAGCACATTGAAAGTAAAATACAGGTGCTCAGCGGCGGCGAAAAAGCCAAAGTTCGCTTATGCAAGCTGATGAATCAGGAAACCAACGTACTGGTGCTGGACGAACCGACCAACCATCTGGATGTGGATGCCAAAGACGAATTAAAACGGGCGCTGCAGGAGTACAAAGGAACCGTACTGCTCATCTGCCACGAACCGGAATTTTATCAGGATGTGGTGACCGATGTGTGGAACTGTGAAAAATGGACTACAAAACTTTCCTGATGAATCTGCTGCTAAATAATCTGATTTTTATTGGGCGTATAACTGCAATCAATGTTACGGGTCATCTCGATCAGAGGTGGCCCTTTCTTATCGCTTTTGAAGGGTAGAGAATTTTAACCATCGGTGATATGTGATGATGGTGCAAAGAGATTGCTCTCTTGAAGGTTTGTGAAAAGTTATGACAGACAGAAAAGAAAGGAACGGTGATTCCTGTGATTTTTGACGGACATTCGGATATTTTAACAGCCCTGACCCGGTTTGTACAAAAGGGAGAAAAGCAGCCCTTTACCGACCATTATTTGCAGGCATTTGTGCAGGGGCAGGTGGAGGGCGCCATTTTTGCCCTATGGGCAGATCCGGCGCAAGAGCTGCCATTGGCAGAACAGATTGCACAGCAGCTGCAAGCACTGCATCATTTGCTGAAAGAGGAACATGTATTGCAGCTTATCCTGGGGCAGAAAGATTTGGAACTAGCCATGGCGCAGGGCAATCGTTACTGTTTGTTGGGTGCAGAGGGGCTGGACGGTTATCCGCAGGAAGAAACCACCATAGATTGGTTGTATCAGCAGGGCGTGCGCCATGTGGGGCTTACCTGGAATTATGCCAATCAATTTGCCGCCGGCGTATTGGACTACGGCGGTCTGACAGCGCTGGGCAAGCGGGCAGTCAAGCGAATCCAACAATCCGCCATGCTGTTGGATATTT
>USPE01000167.1 GCA_900556545.1 uncultured Peptococcaceae bacterium
GTCGCCCGGTTCGGTCAGAGAAGTGCATGCTGCCTCTAATCCCAGTATGCCTTCTCCGCTCATAATATAGCAGGTGTTTTTGGTATGCAGCAGTTCGCTGAGCATCTGGCAAGTATCTTTATAATATTCATAAAAATCCGGATCCAAATCCGGATTGGTTGTCACCATACTTCTGGCCATTCTTACATTTTCACGAACCTGAGTCGGTCCCGGTGTCATAATCTTTTTCATCTTACAAATCCAACCTCCCGTTTTAATGCTTTTTTCAATACTCCTATCACAGGCAGTACAATCACTGTAGCCACGCCAATCTGCAATAAGTTGCCGGGCACAGATAAAATCGGCTGCATCCAGTTGCCATAAATCAATGCTTCTGCAATATAATAGCCTATGATCTTGATGGAACATGCTGCCAAAATAGCCAGCACATACCCCGTCATATCATCCTTATGCTCGGCAATCCAGCCCACGATATAACCCATCAGGCCCACAATGACAAAGGTAGCCGGCGCCCATGGCGTCCAACCGCCCATCAAATCAAACAGTCCCATGCCAAAGGCACCCGCCAGCGCACCTATTTTCTTGCCAAAAAGAATGGCTATCAAAAACAATGGCACGTTGCCTAAATGAATCAAACCGCCTTGTCCAATGGGTAACCGAATGTTAATAAAACACGTTGCTACAAAAACCAAGGCAATGGATAATCCTGTAATCACCAGTTCTTTTGTTGTATTCTGTCTTGCTGCATTCTGCATAGTCTGATACCTTCTTTTTGTTTTATTTTTTATTTCTTGACTGACCCAGTGCATATGATTATAATAATGGTATTCTGGACTTATTAAAAGTATCAGTTTTGAAAAAAATTATGGTATCAGTAGGTGATGATCATGCTCCATCTCACGTTGACCGAAAACAGGGAACCGCTCTATGTACAGATTTACACACAAATTAAACAGCAGATCCGCACAGGACAACTGCACGAAAACTTTCAGCTGCCGTCTAAGCGACAGCTGGCCGGCCAGTTGGGCATCAGCGTTAATACAGTAAATGCCGCCTACAGTCAGCTGGTCTCGGAAGGCTTTTTACAAGCATTGCCCCAGCGCGGCTTCTTTGTCTGCCATTTAGATGAACTGATTTTAAATGAAATCACAGAAGAAAAACAACTGCCGCCGCAAAAGGCTGAGCCCATTCTGATTGATTTCTCCATCAATGACGTGGCCCGCGACAAATTTCCATTTCAAACCTGGCGCAAAACCATGAACAAATGCTTTAATGAATATGACCCCGACCTGCTGACCAGCACACCGCCGCAAGGAGACTACCGACTGCGGCAGGCCATTGCCAATTATCTTTATCAGGCCCGCAGTGTAAACTGTACAGCAGAGCAGGTGATCATCGGCGCCGGTAATGACAATCTGCTGCAAATGCTCAGTTATATTCTGGATAACAACTGCACCATCGGTATGGAGAATCCAGTATACCACAAAGCGCTGCATTTTTTTAAACGTATGGGACATCCGGTGTGTTCTTTTCCGCTGGATCAATACGGCATGCAGGTAGAACCTTTGGAGCCTTATGATAATATTGCTGTTTACGTAACACCGTCTCATCAGTTTCCGCTGGGCATTACCATGCCTGTCAACCGCAGGATTCAGCTGTTAAACTGGACCCAGGAGGGCAAACAGCGCTATATCATTGAGGACGATTACGACAGTGAATTTCGCTACAACTCCCGCCCTATTCCGGCGCTGCAAAGCCTGGATCAGAATGGAAAGGTTATTTATCTGGGCACATTCTCCAAGTCTATTGCGCCGTCGCTGCGCATTAGTTATATGGTACTGCCCCGTCCGCTGCTCAATGTTTACTTAAATCAGTACCTGTCCTTTCAATCTGCGGTTTCCCGCTTTGAACAGGCTGTGCTGCACGAATTTATTTTATCCGGTCATTTTGAAACCCATTTGAATAAAATGCGCAAATTGTATCGCACCCGTTGTCAGGATTTAACGCAGGCTTTGTCTGTATTTGGACAGCAGCTGCAAATATCCGGCGAAGGTGCCGGACTCTATCTGGTGGTGCAGCTAAAAAACGGACTGACCGAAGCCCAAATGTGTCAGCGAGCCTTAGCAAAAGGGGTAAAAGTATATCCCATCTCGCCCTATTTTTCCGGCGCAGTACCCCAAGAACACCAAAGCAAAGTATTGTTGGGGTTTGGCGCATTGGATACCCGGCAGCTGCAGCAGGGTGTGGCGCTATTGCAACAAGCCTGGTTGGAGTGAGCAACTCCGGCCGGGTATTTTTACCATTTTTATGAAAGCCCCACCCTCCCCACAATAAGCACAACCACCACAATCATTCTTCCCTTGCTGTATGCAGTTTGCACCATAGTTTCTCCTGCCGCCATACGCATTTCTGCAAAAATGTAAAAAACATTTGACATTTTTCTATTTCCCTTCTATAATAAAAGTGTCAAAAACTTTTTACATTTTTCAAAACTTTTTTCTGGAAAGGAGCTTTTTTATGACAGATTCTATCATCATTGCAGCATTTCTTTTCTTTGTGGTATTCCTGATTGTTTTGGATATCGCTATGATCGTTTCACTGATTGTACCGGGAGATGAACGAAAACAGATGGTTGTGTGGAAGGCCAGCACTTACACATTAATTGGCACTGTCGGCAGCCTGGCAATCAGCATTGCCGAAAAAATGATTTCGCAGCAGGCACTGCTAATCAATCCATTTACCCAGTTGGGGGCCACTGCCCTCATCTACTTTGTATTTCTGTTATACTATAAAAGACGGTACAGTGGCTGACCATGAAAAATATCATCAGAGTAAAACGGAAAGAGTGCGGGCTGTCGCAGGAAGATCTGGCAAAAAAATGCGGCGTTTCCCGACAAACCATTAATGCCATCGAAAATGATAAATATGATCCCACCCTGGCCTTGGCTTTTCGGCTGGCGCAGGAATTAACCATTACGGTAGATGAACTGTTCCGACCCACACCATAAATAATCCCTTACAATTAAAATAACAAAAGGTCAGCTGACAGCATCTTTTCCCGATGCCATTAGCTGACCTTTTTATTAAATAGAACGTCCTGCCCCACAACGGCCAACATACCTATTCATTTTTAATCCGTCCTTTTTCTACATTAGGCAGAATAAAATTCTGCAAGGCATACTCCCACAAAGCAGGAGCGTTTTGTCCGGTGAATTGATTGCGGCTTAAAATCTGACTTAACTGCACCTGATGCTCCTGCCAGGCTCTGCCATCGGTAGCCGCATTCAGCATAATAGGCTGTATTTTATCCATTACTTTGGCAAAGCGAGCCTCTGCCGTTTGGCCCTGCTCAAACTCCTGCCACAGTTGCAGCATACGCTGCGCCTGTTCCTCCGGCAGCAGACCAAAAATGCGCTGGGCAGCCTTCTGTTCCCGCTCTGCCTGGGTGGCAACGGCGGCATCATCATAGGCATAGGTATCCCCTGCGTCAATTTCGACAATATCATGAATCAACAGCATGGTAACCGTTTTCAACACATCAACCTGCTCTTTGGCATACTCGCTGAGCAAAATGGTCATCAGCGCCGCATGCCAGGCATGTTCTGCATCATTCTCTTTGCGCAGCCCACCGGATAAATAGGTTTGCCGTTCAATGTTTTTTTCTTTATCAATCTCCAATATAAATTCAAACTGCTGCTCTAACCGTTCCATTGCCATCTACTCCTTATTTTTTTAGTTACAGCCGATACGACAACCACTCCGCCAACCGCCCAATGCGTTCATAGCCAATCCACTGACACAATCCATCTGTCACTTTACCAAACTTACGATATAACAAATTGAATAACAGATACGGTATCCGCTGCTCCGGCGTATCCGGCATGCGCTTGAAGATATTTTTCAGGCTGTAAATATCTTTATAAATTTGAATATAGCCATCATAAAGCTGCTGTGCTGTCATATTTGCAGGTTCAAATACCACATGGGCCGTATTATACAGGGAATAATCAAAGGTAGTAATCCGTCCTTGCTGCACCAATTGGTCATACACCTGTGTACCCGGATAGGGTGTTAAGATGTGAGAAGTCACCGTTTCAATTTTATGGGCTACAATCCAATCTAATGTGCGGGCAAAGGTAGTTTCGTCATCACCGTCCAGGCCAAACACAAAGCTGGCATGAATCATAATGCCCCGCTTATGAAGCTGCTCCACCAAATCATCAAACTGATTCACCTGATTTTGCACCTTATGCACATCAGACACCGATGCTGCGTTAATACTTTCAAACCCGATAAATAAACTCTGACAGCCTGACTCCCTCATGGCATCCAGCAGCTCCGGCATCTGGGCAATATTGGCTGAAACTGCCGCATTCCATTTGATATGCAACGGCTTCAGCGCTTGCACAAACTCCATGGTCCACGCCGGATTACCGATAAAGTTATCATCAATAAACATAATGTGCTTTTTATTGATACGCTGAATTTCCTCCAGCACATCATCAATATTTCGATTGACGTACACATTCTGATAGGCAGCGCAGCTATTGTAGCAAAAATCACAGCGAAAAGGACAGCCGCGGCTGGTGCTGACAATATTGCTGTACAAATATTTACGTTTGTCGATCAAGTGATATGCCGGCGATACGATATCCTGCGGCTGCACACCATCCTGGCAGGAATACACTTTTTTCAACTGCCCTTGCTGAAAATCTCGCACAATAGCAGGCCATGTTTTTTCTGCAATGCCAACACAGGTCACATCAAAATATTGCTGCGCCTGTTCAGGAAAAGCGGTAATATGGATACCACCGGCTACTACAGGAAACCCCCTGGCCTGCAACCGCCCCAGGGGGTG
>USPE01000168.1 GCA_900556545.1 uncultured Peptococcaceae bacterium
GAATTGCTTCGGCTGAATCCGCACTGCAGCAGGCGCAGGTATTATTGGAACAACATACAGAACGGTTATTGCCGGTACAGTGTATTGATGGTTTGTTTTTATATACCAAAAGTTCTGTACCGGAACAGTTACGGCAGCAGTTAGAAGCAGTGCTGGATTTGAATCAGGTACAGGTACTGCTGCATGGTGCTAAGGTTTACGTCATGCCGTGCACCTTGACCAAAGGAGCAGTGGTGCAGCGGATTCGCCAGCGATATCCGCAGATTTACATTTGGGCTGCTGGAGACAGTACGTTTGATGTGCCCATGTTGCAGGCTGCTGATTTTGCTTTTGCACCGGAAAAATTAGCCAGTTATCTTTCTGGGCAATCTAATCAATATTTGGTTGCCGAAGGACAGTTGCTGGCAGAGGAAATGCTGCAATATTTGCAGTACCATATTTGAAGACAACTAATATAGAAAAGAGCGTTTGTGTTATCTGTTATCAGATAGCGTAAACGCTCTTTTATTGTTAAGACGGCAAGTTATACAGTGGTTTTTATAAATATCGTAATTAATCAGTTCTTTGCTTTTGATCAATGATTGAGGAAATAGAAAGGGAAAGAGACAAGAGAACTTTTCTGTCTCAGTAAATGATGAAGGGTTCTGTTATAAAAATTAGAATAATCGTTATTTGAATACTTGATACGGAATCTTGCTGATTATGGAAGAAAGCCGCTCAAAAAGGAGAGAATAGTCTGGTATTCTACTGCCAGATTGAGATTTTGTCCTTCCTGAATGCCAGCGGTACAGATACCGATTACTTCACCCTGCATATTAAGCAGTGCACCGCCGGAGCTGCCTGGCGAGGTGGGTGCTGTAAATTGAATCATATCGGTATCATGAATGGTGCGAAAGCCAGAAATAATACCATCAGAAACAGAATTAAACAAACCCAAGGGGCTACCGATGGCCACCACTTTTTGTCCGCGAATCAACGGCTTTTGTCCCCGATAGATAGGCAACGGCCGACAAGGGTGGTCAATGCGCAGCAAAGCCAAATCATAAATGTAATTGTACTTGATGATATCATGACAGGAATAACTTTCTGCTTCCCCTTCTAGGTTGATGCGATAATGGCTACTGTCAGAAACTACATGAAAATTGGTCAGAATATATCCTTGGGGATGTACTAAAATACCGGAACCGGTTTTAAAACAGGTTCCTTGGTTGTCCAACACTTCAATCATAACCACCGAAGACGCCAACATAGCCAGTTCTTCAAAAGATTTTTCGGCAGCTCTGTTCAGTTTTATGGCAGAAGCCGGTTGTCGGGGTGCCGGGGAAATCTCCACTGATGTTACCGGTGTTTGCGTTGGTTCTGCCTGGATAACAGGTGGTTTTTCTTTATATCCTGCTTTTGTTGATGGCGCGGGGATGTCAACAGCAAGATGCTGTGGCTGTTGAATCAGAGCAGAGAGTTGCAGTAAAGCAGGTTCCAGCGTTAAATCCTGTTCTGGATTGAAATAGAGTACGTCCACGCCCAACTGGGTTAATAAAAAGCAGAATAAATATTCCTGTTTCTTTAAGGAACCACTGCATATAAATTTTACTGAACGGCGGATATCCCATTGGGTAAATAACAAGGGAAAGAAGTGGTCACACCAAAACAAAATTTTGATGACAAAATTTTTCAGCATGGATTGACTGGAAGAAGGATAATAAGTTTTATATAATTGGGGCAACGCCGCTAAACGCTGCTGTATAGTTTGCTGCAGCAACGGGGATGGACTATGGTAACGCAAAAGCTGCTGGGGACGCTCCCATTGGATCGTATCATAGGGTAGCTGTTCCAGTGTGGGCAAATCAGGAAATTGCAGAATACGCAGGACGCTGTTTGTATTTTGCTGCATTTGCTCATCTATATATGCAATATCTTGCAGCAAAGTCTCTTGCGTAACACAGCCAATCAGGCGCAGAAAAAATACATCTTTGGTGCCTTGTCGAAATGTGCCGTTAATATTCATAAACGCAGAAATAGAAGTTAACTGCATAGGATTATAGCGCACCTGAAAAATTTGTGTTGTCATGGTATCCTCTCCTGATGTTTGGTTGTAAAATATGTTACAATCAATAAGTAAAAAAGAATTTATAATTTTATAACAGTATAGCAGATTTCGTTTTAACTGTCAGTATGTTGTATGAGAATCTGGCAGAAAATACCGTTGTGAAAGCTGGACAGGAAAAAGCAAAAGGCAAACAGAATCCATTGATTAAGAAATTACGATGAATATGATAAAAACGGGAGATGAAGAATATGACAACATGGGATATGTTGTATACTGCAGAGCAGATGCCTGATCAGGCGCAGATTGCTGCCTATATTGACAATCCGCTGTGGGAACAGTTTTCCCGGTGGATTGAAACTACGTATCAATGTCAGCCGGTGATGCAATATAGCAAATGCAGTTTGAAACGAGGGTGGAATATCAAATATCGCAAAGGTAGTAGAGCCATTTGTACTGTTTATCCAGAGTCTGGACGATTTACCTGTTTGGTCAGTATCGGCAGCAAGCAATTGCAGGCAGCAGAAGCGTATATAGAAACCTGTTCTGCAGCGCTGCAGCAATTATATCGGGAAACTGCTTTGTTTAATGGCGGCAAATGGCTGATGATAGCTGTGACCGATGCTGTGATGTTAGAACAGGCAAAAGGATTATTGCAGATTCGTATGGCAAAAAAATAGAAAATCAATGCTGGACTATATAGAAACTACGTGCGTTTTTCTGTGCACTATGCTAAAATAAAATGCGTTGCAGTGTGATGCTGCCAATGTGTTATTTTAGCGAAAGGATTTGAGTCTATGCTTCGAATCAGTCAGATTAAGATTGCTGCAGAAAAAGAACAGCGGTCAGCCTTGGAGCGGGAAATCCGCCGACAGCTGCGTTTGGATCCGCAGCAGCCATTACAATATAAGATTGTCAAAAAATCAATTGATGCCAGAAAAAAACCATCCATATTTTGTATTTATACCGTAGAAATTGCTGGTATTGCAGAAGAGGCTAAGGTGGCGCAACGCTGCAAAAAGGATACCATTGCTGTCGTTGGTCAGGAGCAGTATCCGATATTGCAAACGGGTACGCAATCGTTTTATGGCCGGCCTGTGGTAATCGGAGCCGGTCCGGCGGGGTTATTTGCTGCCTTAACGCTGGCGGAACAAGGCTATCGGCCAGTGCTTCTGGAACGAGGGAGAGATGTAGATCGGCGTACTGCCGATGTAGAGAAATTTTGGCAGACAGGCATGTTAGACTCTAATTCCAATGTACAGTTTGGAGAAGGTGGGGCAGGTACTTTTTCTGACGGAAAATTAAACAGCGTTATTAAAGATATTCGCTGCCGCAAGGTTCTGGAAACCTTTGTACGTTTTGGCGCGCCGGAGGATATTCTCTATCAGGCTAAACCCCATATTGGAACAGATCGTCTGAAACAAGTGGTAAAATCTATGCGGCAGGCTATTGAGCAGGCTGGTGGAGAAGTGCGGTTTGAACAGCAGGTTACCAAGCTGATTGTAGAAGATGGACATCTGCAAGCCGTTGAAATCAATGGAGAACGGGAGATTACTGCAAATGTTGCCGTACTGGCCATCGGACACAGCGCCAGAGATACTTTTGCCGCGCTGCATCAGCAACAGATTGCCATGGAACAGAAGGCCTTTGCCATTGGATTGCGTATTGAACATAAACAGACCATGATTAATCTGGCGCAATATGATATGGAGCAGCCTTATGCACATTTGGGCGCTGCCGATTATAAGCTAACCTATCAGGCTGAAAATGGCCGTGCCGTTTACAGTTTCTGTATGTGTCCCGGTGGTTCGGTAGTGGCCGCTGCGTCAGAAGATGGGCGGTTGGCAGTAAACGGTATGAGTTTATTGGCCCGGGATGGGGAAAACGCCAACAGCGCTTTGGTGGTCAACATTACACCGGAGGATTTTTCCGGTCAGGATGTACTGGCAGGAGTAGCCTTTCAGCGCCATTGGGAGCAACTGGCTTATGAATTGAGCGATGGTTATCGGGCACCGGTGCAGCTGGTAGGAGATTTTTTGCAGGATCGGGAGAGCACAGCCTTTGGTACGGTTCAGCCTACTTATCGTCCGGGAACGGTGTTCTGTCAATTGAAGTATTGTTTGCCTGATTATGTGACAGCGGCATTGCGGGAAGCCATTCCGGCTTTCGGTAAAAAAATCAAAGGTTTTGACCAGGCTGACGCCATACTGACCGGAATAGAGTCCCGGACATCGTCCCCGGTGCGTATTGTCCGTAATGAAGCCTACCAGTCGCCATCGGCACAGGGCTTGTATCCTTGCGGGGAAGGCGCCGGTTATGCTGGCGGCATTATGTCGGCGGCGGTGGACGGTATCCGTATTGCGGAGCAAATTATCCAACAATATCAGCCATTGCTATAACTTGAGCAGGAATTGGCTTGCTGTAGTCGAACATACTCTTGTCGGATATGGTCAGGAGGACGATACCATGGAGCAGCGAAAACAATTGGGTAATACAAGTGAAGCATTGGCGCAGGCCTATTTGGAAAAGCAGGGGTTTCTTCTCTTGCAGGCCAATTTTTCCTGCAAGCGGGGCGAGCTGGATTTGATTATGCGCCGGAATCAGCTGCTGCTATTTGTAGAGGTGCGCAGCAAAACCAACCAGAGATATGGCTTGCCCCTAGAAACGGTTACGTATAAAAAACAGGAAAAACTGCGGAAAACGGCAGAATATTATTTGCATCTTCACCCGGAGCTGGCAGAGCTGTATTGTCGGTTTGATGTTGTGTCTGTTGTGTGGCAGGG
>USPE01000169.1 GCA_900556545.1 uncultured Peptococcaceae bacterium
AACCCACATATTGGCGATACCCAGCGCACCCAGGATCAGGCAGATGGCTTTGACTGCCAGCGCAAATACGATGTTCTCGTAGACGATACGCAGACATTTGCGGGAAATCCGCATAGCCAGGGCAATCTTGGCAGGATTGTCATCCATCAGGACCACGTCTGCAGCTTCAATGGCTGCATCAGAAATTTCTACATTATGATGGGCTTCATATTTATCCCGAATGCCTTTCAGAATGGCAATGGCATCTTCCTGAGTTGGTTCATTCACCGTAATCGGTTGGAACCGCCGTTCCAGAGCAGCATCTTTTTCAATATGTTTGCGGTATTCATCTAAAGTAGTGGCACCGATGCACTGAATATCGCCACGGGCCAGCTCCGGTTTTAAAATATTGGCCGCATCCAGAGAGCCTTCTGCTGAACCGGCGCCAATCAGGGTGTGCATTTCATCAATAAACAGAATAATATTTTTATCTGCTTTTACTTCATCCATAATCTTTTTCAGCCGTTCTTCAAAGTCGCCTCTGTATTTAGAACCAGCCACCAAAGAACCCATATCCAGCGTAAATACTTCTTTGTCTTTTAACAGCTCCGGCACTTTGCCATCCACAATCCGCTGCGCCAAACCTTCGGCAATGGCAGTTTTCCCTACACCGGGTTCCCCCAGCAACGCCGGATTATTTTTGGTACGACGGCACAAAACCTGAATGACCCGTTCAATTTCGTTTTCACGGCCAATCACCGGATCAATCTTACCCTGACGCACCATTTCATTCAAGTTGCGGCCAAATTCCTCTAAGGTAGGCCGGTTTTTATTGCTCATACCACTTTGCCCGCCTACGTTGGCATCCATATTGGTATTGCCGCCCAGCAGCGCAACCACCTGTTTACGCACTTTGTCAGGATCTACATTCAATTCTTCCAATACCTGAGATGCTACACCTTCACCATCCCGCAAGATGCCCAGCAAAATATGCTCGGTGCCGATATAATTGACACCCCAGCGCACTGCTTCATCCTGCGCCAGTGCCAACACCCGCTTTACTCTGGGTGTAATGGTAATTTCATTGCCAACAGGTTCGGTACCCGGAGTAATGGTTTTTAATACAATATCTCTTGCTTTCTGTAAATCAACGCCCAATCCAAGCAGGGCTTTTGCTGCAACACTTTGTCCTTCCCGAAGAATCCCCAGCAGCAAGTGTTCTGTGCCCACTGCCGGATAATTCATAGCACGGGCTTCTTCCTGTGCATAATAGATGACATGCTGCGCTTTTTCGGTAAAACGTCCAAACATATAAATCACCTTCCTAAGTTCATTATCTATTCAAATTTGGTAACATACTAATTTTATTTTAGCCATTTAAGCCAGCCGTTAACCCTTTTCTAACGCCCAATTCTAAAAGCGGGCAAAGCAGCAAACAGCTTTTTCCATTACGCCAAAATGGCTCGTATTTTTTCCGCTCTGTAGGAATCTCTGCCTACATCGTCCATGGCGCCGCCATGCAGCACCTGCAAATAACCGGGCTGCGCTGTCAAATACATCTGGTCGATCTGCGCCAAATCCAACTGGGTAAAATATCCTAGGCTATATCCCAGCCGCACCAGCGAAATCAATTCCAACGCTTCCCGCGATGTCATGTATCGAGCATTGCTCAATGTGCCGTAAGCACGCCATACTCTGTCTGCCAGCTGTAAGCCGTTGTGCTCTTTTAAGAAATTGCGGGCATTGCGTTCTTCTTTGATAATTTGCTGCGCAACCGACTGCAAATTAGTAAGAATATCCTGTTCACTTTGGCCGATGGTACTCTGGTTGGATATCTGATATAAATCTCCCAAAGATTGACTGCCCTCGCCAAACAAACCGCGCACTGTCATGCCGAAATTGCCCAACTGATCCAAAATAGACAGCCGTTTGGTAAGGGTCAGCCCCGGCAAATGCATCATCACCGAAGCCCGCATACCATTGCCCAGATTGGTAGGGCAGCAGGTCAGGTAGCCCAGTTTTTCATCAAAGGCATAATCAAAATAGCTTTCAATCTGGTCATCCAGTGCATTGGCTTTCTGCCATAGTTCCTGCAAATTCAAACCGGACGCAAAATATTGTATGCGCAAATGGTCTTCTTCATTAATCATAATGCTGATGCTGCCATCCTCATTCACCGCCAGCCCTCGGCACTGATTATCATCCTTGCTGTGTTCCGGACTAATCAGATGCTTTTCTACCAATGCTTGTTTTTCCAGTGAAGGGATATCGGCTAAGTCATAAAATTTGAGATTACTATGGTCTTTACAAAATGCAGACATATCTGCTAGCACCGACTGACCGCTTTTTTCGCTTTGTTTCAACGGAAACGGATATTTAGAAAAATTTCTGGCCAGACGAATTCTGGTGCAAAGCACTACATCTCTATCGTCCCCAACGCCGTTGGTCCAAGGACTGTTTTTGCTGCTGATTAATTCTTTAAGCATTGTGACCACCCGCCTGTTCCAATTTTTTTATTTCATCACGAAGCTGCGCAGCCCGTTCAAAATCCTCTGCCTGAATGGCTGCCTGCAATTCCTGGCGCAGCACCACCACTCGCTGTTTTTCTGCCAATTTGGCTTCGCCCCGCACAGGCACTTTGCCTGTATGGCAGCTGTTGCCATGAATACGCTGAATCAGTCCCGGCATGTAATCAGAAAAATAATCATAACAATGACTGCATCCCACACGACCCAATTTGCGGAACTCTCCGGCTGTCATCCCGCATTCAGGGCAGGCATCACTGGATGACATGTTTTTCTGCACAAATGGTTGGGATTGGTTATCCTGATTAAAAAATCCACCGATAAAATCTGCCATAGAGAAATCAGGCATTAGCCCCAAAGTAGGGAAAGAACCGATTGGCTCTTTTAAATGATTAGCGCACTGTTCACACAGATGCCGCTCTTCTTTATGTCCGTTAATAATTTTTGTGTAATGAATGGTTGCAGGATTTTTTTTACATAATTCACAATACATAAACGCTCACCCCATCATCAAATATAAAAAATTTTTGTTTGCTTTCTTCTTGTTTCAGTTTACGATCTGATACGCAACCGGCAATCCGCTAAACCGTTTTACCGGCAAATTACCCGGATTGGCTGCTGACGCAGCCGGGCTAAGTATGCCGCATCATATTCAGCATAGCCAGCAGATGCTGCACCATAGAGGCGCGCACGCTGTCCCGCTGTCCTTTCTCCATGCCTGTTAACACGCGGTCTTTTAAAATACCGTTTAACAACAGCATTTCCCGTTGGCTGATAATGCCCTGCTGATACAAATATGCCGTCAAACCTTCACTGTCCTTTTGCGTCAACATATCACCCACAGCATCGGTCAGCGCATCTTGAATATCATCATCTTCATCCAGCTGCAGACTGACAATGCGGACAAAACCACCGCCACCGCGGCGTGTTTCTACCAAATACCCCTGCACCGGTGTAAAACGTGTGCTTAACACATAATTAATCTGAGATGGCACACAATGAAAATATTCTGACAAAATATTTCTCTGTATTTCTAATACACCGCCGCTCTCCTGTTCCAACAATGCCTTGATATATTCTTCTATTTGTTTGGACAAACTGCTCATAGTCCTCACCTCGATTACTACATTCCCGGTCATCTTTGACTTTCCCTGACCTTGATGTTATTATATCCACTTTTCTATCTTTCATGCAAAGGTCAAACTAGGTTAAAAAATACAGAAAACAATAGAAAAATAAAGATAATCACATATAATTAACTATATTTTAATACAATTTATTTTAATTAACTTTTTTTGCATAACAGATTCTATCCCCTTTGTTTAGCTGTTTTTCAGGAATATTCTCCGTTCGTCTTTCAAATAGAAAAGAAGGTCAAACAATGACAGTTTTTCATCAATCCTGTAGAAATAATTCCAATTGCATCTTAGTGCGTCTGCATTTATAATAAAAACAGCTTTATCAGCTTTATTCACTCAAAATCAAAAGGAGGTTTCCTATGTCCCCTCAAAAACAAAATAAAACAATCCTCTGGATCACAGCCGCCTTAGTGATTGCCATAGCTGTCTTTGCGCTGTGTTATCTGTTCTTCGCGCCACAAGCTGCAGATGGAGCCAAAACCATCACCATCGCTGTAACAGATGACAAAAATGCCACCACAGTATATGAGACCACCACTGATGCCCAATACCTGCGTCAGGCCATGGAAGATACCAAAAACCTCACCTTTCAGGGCACAGAAGGACAATATGGCTTGATGCTGGATACCATTAACGGCCTGACTGCCGACTGGGAAAAAGACCAAGCCTGGTGGAGCATCTATGTCAATGATGCGCTGGCCAATTACGGAATTGACAGTCAGCCAATTGCTGATGGCGATGTCATCCAGTTCCAGTACTGCACACAAGACAATGCAGAATAATGTACGTCAGCTGGCGCGTCTGGGGCTGATGGTGGCAGTTCTGGAGGTAAGCAAACTGGCGCTGGCTGCCATACCCAATATCGAATTGGTCAGCTTTTGGGTGATACTTTTTACATTGTGGATCGGTTGGCGCAGTTTATATGCCATATACGGATTTGTGCTGCTGGAAGGCATTTTATACGGTGTTCATTTCTGGTGGATTGCTTACTTATATGTATGGACCATCTTGGCCGCTTTAACCTGGCTGCTGCGCAAACAGACTGCGCCGCTCTTTTGGGCCATGTTATCCGGCTTGTTTGGCTTATTTTTCGGCGCGCTGTGCGCAATCCCTTATGCAGCGGCGGGGGTATTATACAGGGGGGGGTGGGGGGGGGTTTTATTGCATT
>USPE01000170.1 GCA_900556545.1 uncultured Peptococcaceae bacterium
CAGGACTGTTCATAAAATAATATGTCTGATTATAAAATAAACACATATTGTTTTGGCTAAGCAAATAAAGAATAAAATAGCATCTGCACATTGGTATGGTGCAGATGCTATTTTTTATCATATGATACAAGGATACATAAAATCATATAAAAAATAATGGATAAACTGTTGCAGTTGTATATTTGTATGGTATGATAACGAAAAGGGACATTTTATTATCTTTTAAGAGGAGCGAACTCTATGAGACAATTATATTATAATGGCAATATCATCACCATGAATGAAGCGCAGCCTAAAGCAGAAGCGGTTTTATTGGAAGATGGTATCATTATAGCGGTGGGCAGTACTGCGGACTTGACTGCGCAAAAAGGAAATGCCCAAATGGTAGATTTGGACGGCGCTACAGTATTGCCGGGTTTTATTGATACCCACAGTCATTTTGCGTCCAGCTATGTGTTTCCGCGATTTGACCCATCTCCGGTAGGAAAAACAGATAGTGTAAAAGATTTAGTTGAGCAGGCAAAAGAATATCTGGCAGCAAATCCGGTAAAAGAGGGCGAATGGTTTATTGGCATGGGGTATGACCATGCTTTGTTTGAAGGAAAGCTGCATCCTACCAAAGAAGATTTGGATCAGATTTCTACCGAAATTCCCATTGTAATGCTCAATACCAGTGGTTGGATGGGCGTTGTAAACAGCAAGTTATTGAATGAACTGGGTATTACCAAAGATACCCCCAATCCGGAGGGCGGTTTTATCTATCATGATGCAGTAACCGGTGAACCAACGGGGCTGTTCCAGGATGTGGCTATTCGGGAAACTATTTTGGAAAAAATGCCGATGCCCGGAGCAGAAACCATGATTGAAGCAATTTGCAGAGCTGAAAAAATGTATAATCAAAAAGGTTATACCACTGTAGTAGATGGTAGTTTTGAGGCGGATATGCGTCCGCTGCTTCAGTTTTGTACCGGCGCAGGCTTGATTTCAACCGATGTGATAGCGTATGCTCGTATTGCCGATGAAAATCGCCAGACCTTGGAAGGGGTTACTACGCCGGAAGCAAGTTATCGCACCCATTTTAAAATTGCAGGTGCCAAGGTGATTTTGGACGGTTCGCCGCAGATTCGCTCAGCGTGGATGACAGAGCCGTATTTCCAGATACCGCCTGAAGAAAAACCGGGATATTGTGGGCATAGAACCTTTGAGGATCCTGATGAAATTTTAAATTTATTTGCCGAAGCCATGGAAAAACGGTGGCAGCTGCAAATGCAGTGTAATGGCGATGCCGCTATTGATCAATGCTTGGACGTTTATGAAAAAGCTTTGCGGATAACGGGCACCACAGAGGATTTACGGCCGGTATTAATCCATTGTCAGACAATTCGGGAAGACCAGATGGAACGCATTCAGCGGTTAGGTATTTTGCCAAGCTTCTTCCATGATCATGTATATTATTGGGGTGACTGGTACTGTAATGTTGTATTTGGGCCGGAGCGGGCCAGCAGAATCAGTCCTTTGGCCTCGGCTGTTAAACGGGGGATGCGGTTTACCATGCATCAGGATTGTCCTGTTGGGCCGCCAAATGTGATGCTGATGCTGCATACAGCGGTAAATCGGTTAACCAGAACAGGAAAACCGTTGGGACAGGAATATGCAATCGATATTATGGATGCGCTGAAAGCAGTTACCATTTATGCTGCCTATCAATGTTTTGACGAAAAAATAAAAGGTTCGCTGGAAGTGGGAAAATACGGCGATATGGTAGTATTGGACCGTGATCCGCTTACAACACCAAAAACAGAGCTGCGTGATATTCAGGTGATGGCTACCTTAAAAGAAGGGCAGATTATCTATCAGGCAGACGATGTAGAGTGTGTGGATTGCATTACCGATTAGTAAGATTAGTATAAAATCAAATATAAAGAAAAACGAATAACGTTCTTTGAAAATTACACAGCATATATGTCAGGCTGCATATGTGCTGTGTTTTTATTTTCCATTGTTTCCCACGAAATAATTTTGTTTGCAATGCTGCATCGTCGGGAGACTGTTTGTTGCCTGCCCTCCTTCACCAGACATCTGCTTGTCGGTCTGCTTCACTTTGGACTGCGTCCAGTTCAGCTAGACAGACTGCGCATCTGTCCGCTTCAATGTCGACAACGGCAACAAAACATCTCCCTGACTTGTGCGCATAAGGCTGGCCTATCCTTTGCCAAAATTCTGAATTGCGGCGGTCATTTTTGTAGCCTGTCTAAATCGTGGCAGACGAAGTCTGACTAAGATAGACAGGCAATAAAATGTCCGAAGCGCTGAGGGAGAGGCAAAGATAGGACAAGCCGACCATGCAATCTTTCACACTAACAATTATATTAACCAATTTTCGACTAGCACAAATAGAAATAAAAGAATTTTGTTTGCAATGCTGCATTATCGGGAGACTGTTTGTTGTCTGACTTGCGCGCATAAGGTCTTGCCAAAGTAAGTCCCGAAGGAACATTAACAAGTCCGCACCGGCAGCCCTTTTACCAGTTCCAGCAACGCTCCCCTACTTCCCTTCTTGCCTGTATAGGTGGCCGCATCATTGCCTGGATTTTCACCCAACAGCAGATAAAAGTCCATGCCAATCTCCTGCGCTGTGCCATCATCAGTGATGCTGTTGCC
Organism: uncultured Peptococcaceae bacterium; assembly: GCA_900556545.1. Taxonomy (GTDB): domain Bacteria; phylum Bacillota; class Peptococcia; order Peptococcales; family Peptococcaceae; genus UBA7185. The sequence goes on from USPE01000170.1 coordinate 2,662, forward strand.
GATCATAATACAATCTGTTGGGTTCAGCTGTAACCGCTGGCAAATTTCCTGATAAAACTGCGCATTAGGTTTGCAACTACTGTAATGTTCAAAACTGGTGATTTCCAGCCAGTTGACATCATCTACACCGGCCCAGCGCACTCTCTGCTGATTGGCAATCTGCGGCACCAATGGATTGGTCGCTACCACCAATTGATAGCCTTTTTCGTCCAACAAATGCACCAATGCTTTCATATCTGCATCAGGCACATAATCGTCTCCAATGTGGGCATAATCGGTTGTATAGTACTGTAAAAACTGAGGTTCAAATGCTTCTCGCGTCTGTCCGCTCGCTTTTTCAAATGCCTGCCAGAATAAAACTTCATTACTTTGCAGTCCATCATTGTGCTTCATTTTTTCCGCTGCGTACCCCATAGCCTTCATCACATCGTTGCCCTTGCCGGGAAATTTCCGCTCAAAAAAGAACAGCATCCGCTGTAAATATTCTTTTTCAAAAGCGCTCTCTCCCATATTTAACAAAGTACCATCCATATCAAAAAATACTACCGGTTTCATTATTCATAACTCTCCTTTTGTCCGAATTTTGTTTTCATTATACCATAAGAAACAATGGCAGCATCCATTTTAACTGAAAATTTTTCTGATTCAGATATAACTGTAGGCAAATCAGAAGCATGTTCGATTCACTTATGTTATTTTCTTAGTACTAAAATAATTTTAGTATTATTACATTCTTAGTACTTGACATTACACAGTAGCTGGTATAATATAATAATCGGAGGTGGTTCTCTTGAATGCCCAATTCAAAAAAGGCGTCTTAGAACTGGTCGTCCTCATTGCCTTAAGCCAGCATGATATGTATGGCTATGAAATCGTCAGCGAAATCTCTAAAATCATTGAAGTCAATGAGGGTACCATCTATCCGTTATTAAAACGGCTGACCAATGAAAAATATTTTGAGACCTATCTACGTGAATCCTCCGAGGGTCCACCAAGAAAATATTATCATCTTACCAAGTCCGGTACATTATACAAAGATGAATTAAAAGAAGAATGGCTTAATTTTAATGAAAGTGTAACTAAATTTATTATGGAGTGTGATTCTCATGACTAAGACAGAATTTCTCAACCTGTTGGAACAGCGTCTATTTGTACTCAACGATAATGAGCGCGCAGACCTGTTATCCGAATATGAACAACACATCGAAATGAAAATCCAGTCCGGTCTGTCTGAAGAAGAAGCCATCGCCGACTTCGGCGATCCGGAAGAATTAATTAAAGAATTACTGGAAGCCTATCACTTAAATACCGAATACCAGCCCCAAAATCGATTTGCTTCGCAAATCACCTATTATGTAAAAAGCTGCGCCCATTTTCTGAGCAGCACCTTTGAATCGTTGTGCCAAATGAACAAAAAATCAATCTTTCAGCTATTTCTGCGTTTTTGCGGCATGGGTATCTTTTTAAGTATTCTTTACATGTTTGGCGCAGTATTCTGCAACATGTTATACGGTTTTCTTGTTTACACACTGCCCTTTGGCAATTCCGTCGGCATTGTTATCTACAGTTTGATTGAATTATGCTTGTATCTGATATTCATGGCATTTTCTGTCTACCTGTTAATCTTTTTCATCAAGCGCTATGTTTTAATCGACTATCGTCCGCTGGAACAGCCGGTTATCTACAGCAACTACAGCAGTGAGCCGGTTTTTGATCTGGACGATGCCAAAACATACGCCAATGAAGCCAAGGAACACACTTCCGCTATGTTTAATCGAATGCGGGAAAAAGCTGCCCAATCCAAAGAACAGCGTATGGCAAACAATGCGTTAAAAGAATCCAAAGAACCAATCAAAATTCCCTTTCCGGATATTTCTCTGAGCGAACTGTGTATGAAAGTGTTAATCTGGTGCTGTCGGTTTATGGGCTTCTTCTTCCTGCTCTTTGCCGCTTGCAGTGCCTTAGGATTAATCGCCGGTACTGCCACTGCCTTAATCTTTGTAGCAATGGGTTACAGCATCATCGGACCGTTTATGATTGTACTGGGCTGCGCCCTGATTGCCATTGTGGTAACCGCCGCCCTCTTCCAGTTTGTATTCGGAAAAGGAGGTGCAAAACAGGCAT
>USPE01000171.1 GCA_900556545.1 uncultured Peptococcaceae bacterium
GCTTTCTTTGCAGGTTGGAGATTTGCTGCCTGCGGTGATGGATACCGGCTATACGCAACAAGAAGTAACGTTGGCTGTATGCGGATTTGCAGACAAGAAAGACACCGGTGTTGTTCTTTATACCAGTGAGACAGCGCTGTTAACGCTGTCTCAAATCAATTGCACGCTGATCTGGTATGTAAGTTTAGATGATGTCTATTCGCAAGCTGCAGCAGCAGAAATAAAAAACCTGTTTCACGATGATGACCGGGTGTCGGTGTCGGTTCTGGCAGAGGATGCAGCGGTATTGGAGCAGTATTTTTATTACGCCAGACTGATGATTACCTGTCTAACCGTTCTGGTTAGTTTATTTTCCTTTGTAAACCTGTTGAATACCAGCATTACCAATACCATTACCCGAAAACGGGAGTATGCATTGCTGGAAGCGACAGGTATGACAAAAGGCCAGCTGCGAGCAGCACAACGGACAGAAAATTTGGTTTATCTGCTGGGAAGCTTTGTCGGAAGCTGCGTACTGGGCATTCCCTTTGGAATGTTCATTTGCCATCAGATAGCTCAAATTCCCGGTCTGTCTTATTTTGCATATCATTTTCCAACCCTTTTTGTATGCGTATATTTTACAGTCACGCTGCTGGTTTATGGGATGGTGTCGTTATACCAGAATCGATCCCAGCAGCAGTCTGTTATAGAACGCATCAGAATTGTATGATGATAATATTTTGCCCGTTTTGTGATAAGTGAAACGGGCTTTTTATGTTTTTAGGCGTAGGTAGATTTTTATTGTTTAGTTAGGTTGTTAAAAAATATGCGGTTACCGTATTTCAACAGCGGTGATATGTTTAAAAAGCCGGTCATAATTCTAATTATGATTCTTTTTATATCTTTATGAAATCTTTAAAATTACTTGTTATTCTTTTCTTAACAAAGCACAGGAAAGGATGAAAGAATATGAACAAAAGAATTAGATTGGCAGGATTATTGGTTATGGTGGTGTTATGCAGTTTGTTTGTTGGCTGTGCTCCTTTGCAAGGGAAAATTGACCAGTATTCCAGTGATAAGGAGCCATGCTCTTTAAATCGGGAACATGCAGCAGAATTTTTCTATCAATCCAAAGGCTACACTATTTTGGAGGAACAAGTTTCTAATGGAGAATTAGGGGAATGGGTTGGTTATATCCGTCAATTTGTTGTTGTGGATGCAAAGGGCGGTATTGTGGCGCAAGCGGATATGAAAACCGATGATGTTCAGACTTTGGCTGATTTGGCAGGTGCTGTTCCGGATGGAGCATATCTGATTCCGTTTCTCAATGTATATGCCGCTCTCAATGAGGATACCTGTTTTATTGTGGACGTAAACGGCGGTTATCACAAAGCAATTCCCAGCGATGCGGTTGTGGAAGATACATCGGTCATTGATTTTGCTGCCCAAAGGCCAATGACTGACGGAAGATTTGAAATAAATCCTGATAATGCTACACAACTGCTCTGCAACGGAAGGGTTTATCAAGTAACTTCCCAAGTGATAGACGGCCGCAACCTGGAACAATATCTCGATTTATTGGCAGTGAATATGACTTTTGATGCAGACAGCAAGAAGCCGTTGAGCAAAGAAGCACTTTATCAGATGGATTGGTCCGGTTCTGAAACTGCCCGGCGTGAAACATGGTTTTATACAGATGTGTATAGTATATCCGGCACAGATCCGGCAGAAGCAGTAGCGGTAATGGTAAATAATCAATACTATATGGCCAGAGTACAATAACAACTTCTCTATTGGATATGGGTGTGCTATACTAAAAAATATTTTGCGGAGGGAGGGCTATATGATGGCCATGATACTTGTTGTAGATGATGAAATGGCTATTTTGGAACTTATTAAAAATGGTTTGCAGAAGGACGGACATATCGTTTCTGTTTATGGAGCAGCGGAACAGGTTCCATTGGATAAGCTGAGGCATTATGATTTAATGATTTTGGATATTATGATGCCGGGAATGGATGGCTTTGCATTTTGTGAAGAAATACGGCCGTTGGTCGATTGTCCTATTCTGTTTTTGACAGCCAAGACAATGGAGAATGACATCACTTTTGGTCTCGGCCTTGGAGCAGACGATTATCTGACGAAGCCGTTTCGTATGACAGAGCTGCGAGCCAGAATCAATGCCCATCTGCGCAGAGAAAGCAGAGAGCGGCACACATCTCTTGTGCTGGGCAGCGTTCGGATTGATTTATCGGCGAAAGAACTGCAGGTGGATCATACACCGGTTCCGTTAACGAAAAGTGAGTATCTGATTTGTGAATATCTTGCCCGAAATAAAGGGCAAGTGTTTTCAAAAGAACAGATTTATGAAGCAGTATTTTATTTGGATGGAGAGAGTGATAGTTCCACCATTGCAACCCACATTAAAAATATTCGGGCAAAATTAGCGAAACAGAATGTGCAGCCAATTGCGACGGTTTGGGGGATTGGGTACAGATGGGATTAAAGGTAATCACATTAAAAACAGCTTTCTGGAGATTTCTGTTTATGTTGCTTGCCGGACTGGCTGGAGCAGCGGCCATTCCGTTTGGCTTTCTTGGTTCAAATTCATCTTGCTAGTATTGAGTAATACGCTGGGTATTACTACTTATGCCGATTATTCAGAGCAGAGTGTGCGGGAAATTGCGCCTGTGATTGCGGCTGCGCCGGATTGGGCAGAGGTAACGCTGCCTGTGGGATGCAGTTATCTGGTGTTGGATAAGCAGTATCAAATTTTGGATACCAATCTGGAAGGTGAAGAACTGGAACAGGCTATGGTGTATGCAGCCACCGGTTCAACAGGCAGAAACCTGAACAAACAATATCTGCTTGTCACCCGCGATGATGAATTTGTCATTCTTCAATATTATATTGGTTCTCAATTTACAGACCCATGGCTGAACCAACATCTGCCATCGCCGGAGATTTTGCTGTATCTCTTGATTGGTGCTAATTGTATTGCAGTATGTGTGTTCCTGACCACAAGGTTTGCTAACCATTTGCGTGTACAACTTGTCCCGTTTTTTGCAGCTACTGCACAGGTGGCGCAGCAAAATCTTGATTTTGAAGTGGGTCATTCGCGAATCAAGGAGTTTGAAGATGGGTTGCGATCTTTTTCCGGTATGAAAGATCATTTGAAACGATCCTTGGAACAGCAGTGGAAAGCAGAGCAGGCGCAAAAGGAACAGATTGCAGCCTTAGCCCATGATTTGAAAACGCCTCTGACCATTATGCAGGGGAACGCCGATTTACTCAGCGAAACCAACCTGGACGCAGAGCAGCAGCAATATGTTGACTATCTGCTTACCAGTTCTGAACAGATGCAGCGTTATATTAAACTTTTAATTGACACATCCAGAGCCGCAATGGGATATTTTTTTCATAGAGAAACGGTTGATTTTCCTGCTTATCTAAAGCAACTTGATTTGCAAATGGATGCACTTTGCAGATCAAAAGGAATGACTCTGCAAATGAATGTGTCAGATGTTCCGGTTAATCTTACCATGGATAAAATGCTTTTGGAACGTGCGGTCATGAATGTATTAAATAACGCATTGGAGCATTCTCCGCAAGGCGGAACCATTTATGTGTCTGTTGGCAAAGCCAACGGTTGTGTACAACTATCCGTAATTGATGAAGGGGGCGGTTTTTCACAAGCGGATTTGTATCATGCAAAAGAGCAATTTTATATGGCTGACCAGAGCCGCAATGAAGAAATGCACTTTGGTATGGGGCTTTCCATTGCCAATTCCATTGTGGAGCAGCATGGAGGTCAGCTTACTTTGGAGAATGCCACGGAAGCAAGCGGCGCTAAAGTTATAATACAAATCCCTGCCGATACAGAAACGGCTGGAGCATAGCAGATTTAACAAAAGGGAGGATGTGACAAATGCGGTTACATCCTCTCTAAATTATACCCAAAAAGATTGTTTGCTGTTTTCTAAAAATTAGCAAAGTTCTTAAGGTTCTTTTGTGTAAATTACCAAACTTTTTCTGAAATTTGTTTTACATGGGCTAATTTTGCCCATTGCTCGTCCTCTGTTAATTTATTGCCAATTTCGCAGGAAGCGAAGCCGCATTGAGGACTTAGGCTAAGATTATTGAGAGGTACAAACTGCGCAGCCTCTTGAATGCGGGTCAGAATTATTTTTTCATCTTCAAGGACAGGTAATTTTGAAGTCAACAAACCAAGAACTACTTTTTTATTGTTGGGAACAAAGCGCAGGGGTTCAAAACCTCCAGAACGCTCATCATCAAATTCTAAATAAAACCCGTCTACCTGTTCGCCGCCGAAAAGTATTTCTGCAATAGGTTCATATCCGCCGGAAGATGCCCAGGTAGAATGATAATTGCCGCGGCACACATGGGTGGTAATTACAAGATCGGCAGGTTTGCCTTCCAAGGCAAGATTGTTTAAACGAAGGGATTTTTCTGCAATTTCTTTGAGTTCGGTTTCTGCATTTTGTCTGGCAGCCCAATAGTTTTTATCACAAAACATCCCCCAAGTACAGTCGTCAAATTGGATATTGCGGCAGCCTGCATCATAGAGATCGGCAATGACTGTTCGATATGCATCAGCAATATCCTGAATTAGTTTTTCGTCGTCAGGATAATATTTTCTTGTAGTTTCGCCATTTTTTTCGCGGAAAAGTTCTGCGTAAAGCTGAGCCGGTGCTGGGATGGTCTGTCTTGCTACTGTGTTGGTGTCTTCAAATTGTTTCACGAATTTAAAATGTTCTACAAATGGATGATTTTTCCCGC
>USPE01000172.1 GCA_900556545.1 uncultured Peptococcaceae bacterium
GGTATTGTTGATCCAGAAGATAAATATGAATTAGAAAGGGAAATCATTGATGGTCTGTACAACTACAGATTAAACGGCAAACGTGTTATTGCAGTGGCAATGCGTAATAAGGATGCCATGGTACTGGGTACCGGCGGTCCGGAATGCGGCGATGTACTGTACTGGTTAGAAGAAGGGGTAAACCGTCTGCATGGTGATGCGCTGCCAATGGTAGAAGGTGTTTATGATACTTCCGTAACCCCAATCTTTATTGCCGCCGGTCAGGGTCTGAAAAAAGGCTACAACTCTCAGCGTATTATCCGTCAGGTAGATATGACACCAACCGTTGCGCATATGCTGGGCGTAAGAATGCCAAAGCAATGTGAAGGCGCTGTCATCTATCAGATTTTGGAAGATGCTGATTATGTTGATTAAGGCAAGAAAATAATGAAATGATAAACTCCGCTGAGAAAAAAGAATATTTTTATTAAGTAATTGCATATCTAGTGGTAGCTCTGACCAGCTGAACACTGGCCGTAGTAATTAACAAACTATCCCTCAAATATAAAATTTAGTGTCCCAAATAAAAGACCTTTCTAATTTGGGCAAAAAACTTTAAGGGAACAAAAAGCTTTGTGGCGGTGGGTACAGTCGCAAAGCTTTTTGTATTGTTACTATCATTACAATTTTTTATAATTTTATAATAGTATTGGTTTGTACAAATCAATTAGAAGGAGGGACTTACCATGACAAAGAAAAAATATATCCATTTAGTGATTATGATCGCACTAACATTTATTATTAGTTTTGCCCCGCCATTCGGCGCAATTACTCCGGTAGGTATGAAAACATTAGGTGTATTTGTAGGCGTTTTGTATGGTTGGATTACATTTGATTTATTCATCCCCAGCGTATTCGGGTATGCAGCCTTAGCACTCTTAGGTGTAATGGATACAACTACTGCCCTATCATCAGGTTTTGGGAATAACAACTTGGTTGTTGTATTGGTAGCAATGGTATTTACAGGCGCTATTGATGCAGTAGGTGTTACCAGATTTATTGCAAACTGGCTGGTTACCAGAAAAGCCTTTCGCAGAAGCCCGTGGCTTTTAGTATTTGGTATGATTTTGACAGCTTACATTATGGGGATGTTAGGTGTTTATTTGGCTGCTATTTTCCTGCTATGGGCCGTTATCATGCAGATTGCCAAGGAAAATAACATTCCACCTGGAGATAAACTACTTACCTTTATGATTATGATGATTACCGCGGCAGGATTTAATGGCGTTTTTGCTGTACCATTCCGCGCAACTGCTATGATATTCGAAGGGTATTTCATTGACACTATGAAAATGACATTTGATGTCATACCCTTTGTTATTTTAGCGGTAACAACGACCGGCACAATGTCACTGTTAATGATTTTAGCCGGAAAATTTATCTTCCGTTTAGATGCATCTAAATTTATTTTACCAGACGATGTCATCGAACAATTGCAAAAAGAAAAAGTAACAAAAGAGGCAAAAGTCGGTTTTATACTGTTAATCATCTATTCTGTTGCATTATTACTGCCATCTATGTTCCCCCAAGTACCTGCAATGGCTTTGTTGAGTAATTTAGGCGTAGGCGGTATGAGCTGTTTAGGATTAGTGATTCTGGCTGTAATTTCCTTTAAAGGAGAACCTCTGATTCAGATGGGAAAAACATGGACCCGATATGTAGACTGGCAATTAATCTTGTTACTATCTGTTACTTTTCCAATCGCAGAGGCAATGCGTGCAGAAGATGCCGGCATTATGCCGACTGTTGTCGGGATCGTACTACCTGTAGTATCTGATATGGGCGTTATAAACTTTATGATTGTATCCATGCTTTTATTGGGGATTCTAACACAAGTAACGCACAATATTGTGCTGGCTGCAATGTTTACACCGTTCCTTTGTCCATTGTGCGCGCAAATTGGCGGTAATCCATATGTTATGTGGTTCCTGATGTATTTTACTTTGAATGCATCTTATATGACACCGGCGGCAAGTTTCCAGTCTGCTATGGTGCATGGGCATGATATGACCGACACGAAATATTGCTATATCTTTGGAATTTCAATATCAGTATTAACCTGGTTAATCGGAATTGTTATCACAATTCCATTGGGCAACATGTTATTCTAAAAGAGAACAAATAAAAATAGATACGCGTATTATTCTAAAAAATCGGAATAATACGCGTATCTATTTTGTCCCCAACTCGTACTTTTTCAATTTATTAAAATCCTATCTGTCAAATTCCTGGTTTTGTTAAAAATCTCAATAAAAAATTTAATGAAAACAGATTTAAATATGAAAAAAGTCTCTTATAAAATGAATAAAACATTCCTCAACAGAAGTTAATGTTTTGACATTCGGTACAATCATACAATAATGTATGGTGGTATTTTTATCCCGGATAGGAATGATTTTCAATTTTTGCCGTTTATCACTCATCATTTTCAGGGAAATGATTTCCGTTGCCAATGCTGCATACTGACCACTGCCGATATATTTTTGATAGCCGGTAATACTGCTGGTAAATGTAACTCGGGTAGGGGTTACTCCATTTTCCTTCATAATATGACCAAATACCGACCCCTGCCAATGTTTCTTACCCATCAGTACTAATGGTAATTCAGCCATACGTTTCAAAGAAATGGATCTTTGATTATCCAGCACAGAATCCTTCTTAATTAATACTACCATTTTATCTTCCAATAATGAAATCACATTGGGCCCCGATTGTGCCAATTCTTCCGCAGTACGCGGCATCAAATAAATATGCGTCGTATCTTCATATTTGGTCAGATAAGCGTCATCCTCCACCAGATTTACCGCAATTTTGGGATACTGTATAGAAAATTCCAATAAAACATCATTAAAAAAAGCATTATTTACAATAATAGAAGATACTACATTCAGTGTCCCGGATATGCGCTTATTTTGCTCATTTACATTTCGTTCTGCTAAATGTTTGAATTGCTGCTGCATCTGATCATAACGCTGTATAATCTCCTGTGCAGCGGCAATTGCTATTTTTCCTTCCTCTGTAGCAATCATGCCTTTTGAATTACGTTGAAACAATTGCACATTCCATTCATCTTCCATTTGCAAAAGTACACGGCTTACATTTTGAAAAGATGTATTCAACTGCTCAGCCGCTTTTCTGGTCGATCCGTTTTCTTCAATTGCCAGTAAATACTGCAATGCCTCTAATTGCACATTATCACTCCAATTTTTCTGATTTATATAATATTCTGTTTAAAAGTATAGCGTGCTTTCCCTATCTTTCATATATAGAACAACAAATCTTTTTATTGCTTAATATTATACCAAAGAAAAAAATGAAGGGCAATTATGAACAACCTGTATTCCCGATTCAAATTTTTGTTTTTCTATCTCAGCTACAAATAAAATAGCAAACAGGGTATTGATAATTGCATTTTACCAATACCCTGCGTTGTTTTTAGCCTATTTTTTACCAACTGTAGGCGAATTTTAAAATAATTATTCCTCTTATTTCACTGCTTCTGCAACGATTTGTTGCGAAGGGATTAATAGATAACCGATGCCCACAGCAACCCTACAACCATCGTAAACACAAACCCTAACAGCACCGTTATTGTACCATATTTATAAATATCCGATGATTTACACCATTTGTCGTTGGCAAAGGTCAGCGCTGTAGTTGGTGCTGCAGCAGGTGTTGCCAGTGCCAGGTTGCAGCACATTGCCAATACTGCTACAATCGGAGCTATCTCAAGCCCCATATCCGTACCAATCGTGAATATCAATGTGGTAAATACTGCGCCAACCACCATATTATTGGCAACATTCGTCAATACCGTAGCGATAAATAAGGACAAAACCACAAACATGATTGGTGAATGTCCGGCCAAAATCGGCTGCATCACCTGTATCATCATCTCTTTAATTCCGGTTTCCTCACTGGTAAACAAAGTGGCAAAGGGAATTACAAAACCCATAATCATTACCATATCCCAGCTAACGTGCTTGGCCATTGGAATAAAATCCAGCAACGGTTCCTTATCAATATAAATCCACTGCATTAAAATCAATAAACTAAATAAACACCCAATAATCCCCCATTGGTTAATCAGTTGCGCCAAAAGCCAGGTTTCCGGCAAAATACTGGGCGCAATCATCAAGAAAATAAATACTGCCAAGAAACTAATTACAATTTTCTGTTTTTTGTTTAACACAAGCACATTTCTATCTACAAAATCTACGCTGAGGTTTTTTAAATCCTTTAACTCCGGTCGAAATACAAAACGACAAATCAATACATAGAAAATCATGACCGCAAATGTAACAGGCAATGCAAAGCAGATATATTTAAAGAAATCCATTGGTACGCCAGCAGCAGTGCTATAAGCTTTTAAAATTACAATTGGTACAGGTTTGTACGGCATCACCGCGCCGCCAATCAGACTGGCTAAAGTTACCCCCATAATCATTAATGTGGGATATTTATCTTGTGGTTTAAAACTAAACCGTTTTGCTACAATATAAATAATACCCCAGAACACGATAATTGCCGCAAAAATATTGATAAATGCAGCAGCAATATAAGCACCCACTAATAAAAATGCAGAAAACAACCACGGACGGCCATTTAAAATTTTAAAGCTAATTACTTTATTGGCAATATAATTAATCAAACCAACTTCATCAATTACACCTGTAAAAAAGAACAAAAATATAATAAACACCAAGGTTTCATTGCCGAAAATCAACGC
>USPE01000173.1 GCA_900556545.1 uncultured Peptococcaceae bacterium
AAATCTCATTTCATGATTGTACCGAATTGATCGTGCGGGGGAAACAACAGGTAGATGTGGAAGCCGCCCGCGAATATCTGGCAGGTTTGGGTGACTGCACCCTGGTGGTGAGCACAGGAGATATTACAAAAGTACATGTGCACACCAATCATCCCGGACAGGTGCTGGAGTATTTCGGAGCATTTGGGGACCTGAATGATATTAAAATTGAGAATATGAAAGCACAGAGTGAACGGTTTGGCGTAGCCAGTGAGGAAGAACCTGTTGCTGAGCATAAGCATCTGGCGGTCATTGCAGTCAGCGCCGGAGAAGGGATTCAGGAAATCTTCACCAGCCTTGGTGTGGATTATGTTATCACCGGAGGACAGACGATGAACCCCAGCACCGAGGATTTTATCAAAGCAATCGAAAAAGTAAATGCCGACCAGGTTATTTTGCTGCCAAACAACAAAAACATTATTATGGCCGCTGATCAGGCTGCAAAAATGAGCAAGCAGGCGCAGGTTCAAGTAGTAGCCAGCCGCACCATTCCGCAGGGAATTGCTGCGCTGATGGCTTATGACAGTGAAGGCGAGATAGAAGAAACCGCAGAAGCCATGGCGGAATCTATGCAGTATGTGCGCTCTGCTGAAGTTACCTATGCAGTGCGGGATACTTCCATTGATGAATTTTTGATTCATGAAGGCCAGCTGTTGGGCATCGTAGAAGGAAAAATTAAAGCAGTGGGCGATGATATGCAGCAGCTGATTGACGACGTGTTAGTAGCTATGGAGATTGATGATGCTGAGCTGGTAACATTATACTATGGCGCAGATGTTACAGAACAGGCAGCCAATGATTTGCTGGAACATCTGGAGTCCATCTACGGTGATACAGAATTTGAATTGTATTACGGTGCTCAGGCAGTATATTCTTATCTGATTTCTGTTGAATAGTGCGATGAATCATAGATGTGTATCAGCGACATTTTATCAAGAGGGAGGTGCAAAATGTCAAAAATCAGAATTGTAACTGACAGTACAGCTGATTTAAGTCAGGAGTTGGTAGAGCGCTACCAGATCAAGGTAGTGCCTTTGGATGTATTAATAGAAGGAACTGCCTACAAAGATAAAATTGATCTGACCAATGAAGAATTTTATGAAATTTTACGGTCAATAAAAGACCTGCCTACCACATCTCAGCCTTCACCGGCTGTATTTGCCGATGTTTATCGGGAACTGGCGGCAGAAGGTGCGGAGCATATTATTTCCATTCACATTTCCAGCGATTTAAGCGGTACCTACCAGAGCAGTGTGTTGGCGGCCGGTATGGTGGAGCAGGAAGTTGCTGTGCATAATTTTGACAGTCGGTCTGCAACAATGGGTTTGGGTTTGGTTGTGCTTTCCGCAGCCAGGATGGTTGAAGAAGGTCATTCTGTAGAAGAAATTTTGGACAGCGTTAAAGTGATTATTCAAAAACTGGATTTATATTTTTTACTGGATTCTCTGGACAACCTGCATAAGGGAGGCCGAATCGGCAAGGCCAGTCATTTATTTGGCTCTTTACTGAATATTAAGCCTGTTTTGAATTTGAGCAATGGCGTAATCAGCGCCTATGAAAAAGTGCGGGGCAATAAAGACAATAAAGCCCTGGAGCGTTTAATTGCGATCTTAGCTGAAAAAATCGATCCGTCCAAGAAATTGTATTGTACCATGGGATATTGTGATAATCGAGACGTTGCAGAGTATATCGTGGAACGTTTGCAAAATCATGTTGATTGTGATGAATTTGTTTATTTGCAAATTGGCAGCGTTGTAGGAACGCATATCGGAATGGGTGCGGTCGGTATGGCATTTTATCAATTATAATTTGTGAATATTGTGTTTATAAAAAGATGGACTGTGTTGCTGAGGCGGCACAGTTCTTTTTGTTCCATTTCAAGATAAGTGTTGCTGGCTAAAAGCCTGTATAAAACCCAGATTTACTCACATTTAATGCTCACATTGAAACAGACAAGAAGATACTGTATAGTATAGATATGAAATACTCCCCCAAATTTTGGGTCTATACCAATAGAACCACACCATAGAAGGAGGAAACCACTATGAAAAAGATATTTGCAATCATTTTATCACTGACATTGGTGTTAACATTAATTGGGTGTAACAACAGAAGTATGAACTATATCATAGAGAATGAGCCGAGCCTTGTCGGGATTGTGGAAGAAGTCTATGATAACTCTATAATCATTTATGTAGAGAACGACGGTTATCCTAACGGTGCGGATTGTGAAGTTTCTTTGGATGTGGAGAATACGGACAGCTTTACAGATGTATCTGTGGGTGATGAGGTTGTTGTGTACTACGATGGTGAAATCGCAGAAAGCGATCCGTTACAGATCAATATGGTATATGCTATCACATTGAGAACTCCTGCAAATCAAGAAACAGAGTAAATTTCAGTTCGTTGAACTGTCTGAACGGAGCAAGGTGGAAATATGCCTTGCTCCGTTTTATTTGCCATAAAAAAGAAAATTTGATAAAAAAGTATTGCAATAATTTCTTTTGTGTAGAATAATAGAAAGAGTTCATAAATGATTTGCAAAACTATTTGAAAAATATTGTACAAGGAATGAATGCTATGAGAAAACAATTTGTAATCGCCTGTTTATCTGCTTGTTTGTTATTTCCTGCCGGTGCAAGCGCTGCTGAAAAGCAGGTGGATGTAACCATACCCACTTTTCCTGTGGTGCTGCATGGTTTGACAATCTCCCAGGAATATAGTCAATATCCGTCACTGCTGTATAAAAATATTACCTATGTGCCCATAACCTATTATGATGCCCAGCTGTTGGGATTGACCAGTGTCTGGTCGCAAGGACAAGGGCTAACCATTGACAAGGCTGCCTTTGTGGCTGATAAAGAAACGGCGCAGCAGCAGTATCAGCCCTATGTCAGCAGCAGTAAAAATGCAGGCAGTTATCAGGCTGTTCAGCCGGATTTTGCCATAACGGTAAATGGAAAGAAGATTGATAACAGCAAAGAAGAATACCCCTTGCTGGTGTTTCGCGATGTCACCTATTTTCCGCTGACCTGGCGTTTTGCGGTGGATGAATTTGGGTGGACCTATACCTTTGACAACCAAACCGGCCTTGTCATTACGCCGGCAGCTACCACTGCGCCGCAAACAGAAAGTAGTGCTGTAAACGGAACTGTGGTTATTGTCAGCGGCGATACCGTTAATCTGCGCAGCAGTGCAGGCACCAACAGCCAGATTGTGACCCAGGTGCAAAAAGGTGCGTCCCTGACTGTGCTGAACAGCGGTCTGGATCAGGACGGCGCTTTATGGTATCAGGTGCAGAGCAGCAGCGGTGTCAAGGCATGGATCGCCTCCTGGCTGGTAACACCGCAGACAACCGGTGCAGATAACAGCAATGGCAGCACCGTAAGCAACGATTCTGAAACTGCTGCTATCTCAACAGGGACAACTGTTTATGTAATTGGAGATGTGGTAAACTTGCGCAGCGGTGCAGGCACCAATCAGAAGCAAGTGGGTCAGGTTGCTCGAGGAGACAGTTTGAAGGTGATGGGCAGCAGTAAAGACAACGATGGCAAGGTGTGGTATCAGACGCAGATGGAAGATGGCGCCGCCGTTTGGATCGCTTCCTGGCTGGTTTCTGCCAGCAAACCCATCGGTGACGGCAGCAATTACACCTCTACAGGCTTGCGCACCCAGCTGGAATTACAGTCTGTGCAGCAGAATGACAAAAAAACGGTGATCTCATTAAAAAACGGTGAAAACAATGCTTACTCGATAGAGAAGGTAGATGGCACTACTTTGCAGTTATTGCTGGATAATGTGACATTGGGCAGCCAGACCCAGTGTCAGGGCAATGGCTTTACCTTGGATGCCAGTGATGCCGGCAACGATCAAGTACGTGTCACGCTATGCTACTCTTTGGGCAGTTATGCCGATGTGGAGCAGGATGGAGACTGGCTGACGCTGAACGCTTATCAAACCGGTTCCGGTTGGACCGGCCGCACCATTGTGCTGGATCCGGGCCATGGCGGCAGTGATCCGGGCGGCCAGGGCAGGACTATGCCGGATGTGACAGATGCAGACATTGGTTACGATGTGGCAGTGTATTTGCGCGACCTGTTGGAGCAAAGCGGCGCTACTGTGATTATGACACGAGAAGAATTGTCCCGCACGCAGAAAGTGTTTATGACAGAGCGAATCGAGATGAATAATCAAGTGGAACCGGATATTTTTATCAGTATCCATGCCAATTCTACAGAAAACGAGACAACTGCTACAGGCGCAGAATCCTATACCTATAACGGCAAGATTTACAGTCAGCAGTATTTGTCAGTGAATTTGGCAGAGCATATTCGAGATGGCTTAAAAACCAGTACTGCGCAGAAATCTGTAACAAAAACCAAGAATTTGTATGTTCTGCGCATGAACAATCATCCGGCAGTATTGGTGGAATGCGGTTATTTAAGTAACCCGGCTGATGAACAATTATTAGCCACCGACGCCTACCGGCAAAAGCTGGCGCAGGGTATTTATGATGGTGTTGTAGAGTATTTTAATCAATTTTAAAGAAAAATAGATCGTTGTTTCTATTACACGTTACAGACAAGCCGATGGTTTGTCTGTTTTTTTATGCTCTTATAACAAAAAAAGGGCTATTCTGAGCGATTTCAGCCGGTAATACAATTTGCAGTTGTGCGGGCAGCGTTTTTGTAACCGGCGTCCACA
>USPE01000174.1 GCA_900556545.1 uncultured Peptococcaceae bacterium
ATCGCCAGGCTATCCGTATATTGCAGCGCCTGTATCAGCGGCTTAACTAATCCAAGCGCGAGAATAATGCAAGTAATTAAAACGGGAGCCTCCAAGCTGCCCTGTATATACAGATAGGCACCTAAAGGCAATACGCCCAGCAGACAGGACGGCATAATAGAAATACCCGCCACATAAAAGCTGTTGGTCTGCTTAAACCAGGTCGTCTTTGCCGCTTCATTTTCTGTTACAGCATCCATATACCTGCCATAAGAGGCAGTGCTCTGGTTAAAAGCTTTGATGACTTCAATGCCGCCGATATATTCCACAATGGCGGCATCCATATTTTTCCCCGCAGTCAGTACACGGTCATACCGCTTTGCATAGTCCTTCATCATCCCCATGTAGCACACAAGACCAATAGGGATTGTAATCAGCGAAATCAAGGCAATGCGCCAGTCCAGGATAAAAAGATATACCATCATCAGAAGCGGGACAAGAATATTCGCTGTCAGCTCCGGTATCATGTGTGCCAGCGGCAGCCCCAGCTTTTCCACCGTATCCACCAGCAGGGTCTTGAATTTACCGGAAGGTGTATCCAGAATATAACCCATGGGCACACGGGAGAGCTTCGCTGTTAATTCCGTCCGGATATTCTTTAAAATCGTAAAAGCCGAGCGATGGCTGAGTATGGTAGAAACCGTTCCAAACCAGGTGCTCCCCAGATAGCCCAGAAGTGCGGCAAGCGCCCAGAAACCAATGGGGATAAGGTCATAATTTTGACCGCATATCTGGATCACAATCTGTGAAACCGCAAAATAGGGTACAATCCCGCACACAGAGCCAAGTACCGCCAGTAAGACAGAGGCTGCCATTTTCCCTTTGCACTGTGTTGCAAACCGCAGGACCCAACTGAATGTGTTATTTTTTTCCTGTTCCATTTCCTGCTCCTTTCATTTTTTCTAAAACCGTTCCGCGCATGGTTCCGGATAAATCATCTGATATTTTCCCATCCTCTAAGACCAGCACACGAGAGCAAATCGTCTGGATAAATTCATAATCATGGGTAATAATCAGCAGTATCTTCCCCTGTGCGGACAATTCTTTTGCAAGCCTCCCCACCTCCTGCATACTTTTTAAATCAAGCCCACTGGTGGGTTCGTCAAAAATCAATAACTCCTTTTCGCAAAGTAGACTGACCGCTACGGCAAGGCGCTGCTTTTGTCCCCCCGAAAGGGAGAGAGGGTGCCGGTCTTTGAAATCCAACAGATCAAGCCATTCAAGTGCCTTTTCAACGGCTGCGGTGTCTGGGGCTTTCACACCAAGCAAACACTCAGCTTCTACGCTGTCCGTAAACAGTTGATGCCCCACATCTTGCATAACCATGTAAGAACACTTTCTCCGCTGTTTCTCCGCGAGAGCCTTTCCCTGCAGCAATACAGTCCCACTATCATTTTTTTGTAATCCGCACAAGACACGGGCAAGCGTTGTTTTTCCCACACCGTTTTTCCCAACAACAGCAATGACTTCTCCGCCATGAGCAGTAAAACTCAGATCTTGAAAGATTGTCTGTTTTCCAAGACGGACTGATATTCCCTGCACTTCTAACTCATTACTGCTTGTTTTTGGAGCGATAGCAGTTTTCTTTACATGAGACAGGTTTCTGCACCGAAGCCCCATGGCAAGAATCTCACTTTCAGGCAATGCCTGAAAATCGGTAAGCGTCATATCCTTCAGAATTTTCCCTCCGTGCATATAAACAACACGATCTGCAACATCCATCAGATACCAGAGCCTGTGTTCCGCAATAATAATCGTTTTTCCCTGCGCTTTCACTCTTTGAAGCAGATCAGTCAGCTCTTCAATGGCTCCCATATCCAAATTAGAGGATGGTTCGTCTAAGACAAAGATTTCTGACTCCGTTGCATAAACAGAAGCAAAAGCGATCTTCTGTTTCTCACCGCCTGAAAGTTCAAAAATATTTCTTTTACGGAGTGCAGACAAATTTAATTCACGGCTGGTTTTCTCAAGGCACATTTTTAATTTCTCTTGTGGTAAGGCTCGATTCTCCAAACCAAACACAATCTCACTGTCTGTATCTGTATTAAAAAACTGTGTGCGTGGGTTCTGAAAAACAGAGCCTACATAGTCTGAAATATCCGCAATATCTGTTTTCGTTACATCCAGCCCACATACAGAAATTTCACCTGACAGTTCTCCACTGAAAAAATGTGGAATAAGCCCGTTAATCAAGCGTGTAATTGTAGTCTTTCCACAGCCGCTTTCCCCGCACAGCAAAACACATTGCCCTTTGGGAATCTCAAGAGAAACATTATGCAGCCCATTATTCTCCTGCCCGTCATAAGAAAAGGAAACGTTTTTTAAAGAAATCATCAGAACCACCCCTTTCCATTTGCCAGGAACGCAAGAAGAATCACGGTTATATACGCAACCAAAACCAGCATATCCATCACATGAAAACGAACGGTCTCCATGCAGGTACGTCTTTGTACATGATCAATGCCTCTTGTAATGGCTGCCTGTGTAATTTCATCCGATATTTTAGAAGCAGATACCAGCATGGGGACATAAACATACTCCATCGTCCGCATAGGATGGCGGAGAATCCCTGCGGCTGTTACAGGTATTCCCCGCAGAGCCATTGCATCCTTAATCGAATTCCATTCTTCCCCCATCGTAGGAAAATACCTCAGAGTGATAGAAAGAGAAATCGTGAACCCTTTCGGCAAGCGGAGCTTTCCAACCGCAGCTAAAAATTCGCTGACACGCGTGGTAGAAATAAGCAGACTCCCTAACATAAAACAGGGGATCAGCTTGCGAATGTAAACTGCAAACATATAAATAATGCCGCCAGCACTCACTGGCAATAAAGGAACAAGCCAAAGCTGAATTGCCAGTAAGGCAAGAAACAATGCTGCATATTTTAAAGACGTATAAATCTTCTTTGTACTGAGCAACAGTAAAAAAGGTAATGCAGCAAAAATACACTCAATCGTAATACTCCCGTTCAGAAAGACGGAAATACTGGTTATAGCTAAAATAAGTAATTTTGTGCGGGGATCTATCTTCATTTAAACAATCCCCGCCTTTTCAAAATGCTTTTTCAACAGTTTTTTGCCAATAAAGCCGCCAATGAAAGCACAGAGAATTGTCCCAATCAGCATCGCCGGGATGGCCCACCAGTTTGCGCCAATAGAATCAATTACACCAGCGAAAGAAGATACATCTCCTTTTTTGCTCATAAACTCGTCAAACTGCGCAGGCATAATAGCCATTGGAACATAGGCTCCCATAGGAGATAACGCAAATAAGCAATAAGCCGTCATATTTCTTTTAAAAGATTTAAATCCACCGGACGCGCAGATAAAATCTGCGATAATACCTAACACCACAAAAAATGCTGACATCATCCAGAACATCCCGGTAATGAACAAAAGAATACCCGAAATAATTCCAAGAATTGTGATAGCCCCTCTTTTAGGAATTTTTGCTATATAGAGCATAAATACGGTTCCTGTAAACAAAGCTACGATCATTGGCATGAACGGGAAAGTAATGGGCGTCATCTGCGCAATTCCACCGATGATAAATGCGACAGCCGAATAAATAAGCGAGAAGATACCGACGGAAATAAAATCCCGTGTTTGCAGTTTCTGTGATTTTTTGTTCATGATAATAACCTCCTGATTTTTTAGTTAGGTGAAGCTAACCTTTAGAGTGAAAATTAAGGCTCATTTGAGCCTTAACATGCCTTCCCAGCCGCAGTTAAAGAAAGTGGCAAGCTCATTTACATATTGAATTGCGTGTTCTCTCGTCATATCATGAGCCACCGTTTCAAAAACAGCGGTGAAATAGGCGCTTGTAATCATGTGGTGAAGTTCACGGCTGACAGTCCCCTCCAGCTTACCAAGCTGTCGAAGCCGTTCATAATAAAGTTCTGTCTGGGTAACTTCAATTTCTACCAGATCATGAATATAACTGGAGTACTTTGTTCCTTCGGAACAGCATATCACCAATTTGAAAGCATCAAAATTGTCGTAGATAAAATTGATAAAATGATTTAAATAATCTGTTGATAATTCTCTGCTTTGAGCCGCTTTATCCTCCGGAATCAACTCGAAATGTGCCTGCTGCGCCGCCTTGAACTGCTCCATCAGACCATCTGCAGGCTCGGAGACCAGCGCCTCAAAAAGCGCTGCTTTGTCCGGATAATATCCATAAAACGCCCCCTGAGTAAAGCCAGCTTCCTTAACGATACCGCGCAGGGAGGCCCCCCTAAAACCTTTAGCAAGAAACTCTTTTTTCCCAATTTCCAATATTTTATTTTGGGTTGCAGAACACTCCGTCATAAAACCACTCTCCTTATAGCAACCATATAGCATACCCGAACAGCATATCAGTGATATATATCGCTGATATATACCACTGATATAATAGCAGGTAGCATTTGAAATGTCAAGTTCATTTTTTCAAAAAAGAAGTTCGCAAGCAATGCTTGTGGCTATCCAGATAGCCCCACGCGCTTGTTGAGGGAAGTCCCCCAAGCCCCCTTGGAACACAGATTTTCAATCTGTGGCTGCGCGTTTTTGCAAACGCTTTTGACCGCGACCAGCTCACCGCTGGCCGTGGTCTTTTTCTTTTTCAACATCCTGTTCTACCTCCATTTTCAG
>USPE01000175.1 GCA_900556545.1 uncultured Peptococcaceae bacterium
CAGAGCCATTGAGGGATAGGCAAAGATAGGATAGCCGACCATGTAATCTTTCACACTAAACATTTACTTTCTGAAAGAAAGGAGCAAACCACTATGTCAGCAGAAAGCCGCCGTGAAACCATCGTAGGCCTGTTAAAAACTGCCGGTGTGCCTGTATCCGGCACCGAACTATCTCAGCAATGTCAGGTTAGTCGGCAAATTATTGTGCAGGATATATCCTGTCTGCGGGCAGCAGGATATCAAATTTTGTCTACCACCAAAGGATATCTGCTGCAGGAAACACCTGCCCTTACCCGTGTAATTCAGGTGCAGCACAGCGACAGTCAAATCGAAGATGAATTAAATACCATTGTGGATTTAGGAGGCACTGTGCTGGATGTGTCCATTCACCATGACGTATACGGAGATTTAAAAGCACCCCTGTATGTATCATCTCGCCGTCAGGTGCAAGAGTTTATTCATTCCTTAAATAACAGACAGGCTCCCCCTTTAAAGAACCTGACTGCCGATATTCATTGTCATACCATAGAGGCGGACAGCGAGCAAATATTAGATTTGATCAGCAAAGCCTTACAGGAAAAAGGATATTTGCTGAAACAAGAATAAAGAGCTACCTATACAGAAAAGCAGTGATTCTTTGTGAAGGGATCACTGCTTTTCTTGTTTGGATTGTGCAAATTGGAGGAAATGATACATATAGCAAAAGCCATTCTGCACAGTGCCATCATCACAATCCCCTTTCCTAGGGCAATCGCTTACGAAAAAAAGAAAAAGATATGATATAATGAAAGCATCAAAGGTGGTGCTTACAATGAATAAAACACAAAGAATAACCCTATATGATTTACTTGATGAAGTAGAAGAACCACGCCGTGGGAATGCTATAAAACATAATTTGAAAGATATTATCTTCATAGGACTACTTAGTACAATCTGTAATGCCGATGATTTTACCGGTATGCAAATTTTTGGAGAAACCCATAAAGAGCTTTTTGAACAATTTTTAGAACTTCCCCATGGAATTCCTTCACATGATACATTTGATGATGTATTTTCAGCCATTGATCCCCAACAGCTCGCATCCTGTTTTGAACAATGGCTTTCTCTATTGTGTTCGGATTTAAAAGATGCTAGGCTTGTTGCCATAGATGGCAAAACTATTCGCAGAAGTAAAAGCCAAACAAAGAAAGCAACCCATGTTGTTACTGCCTTTTCCAGTGATTTAAAATTGGTATTAGGCCAACTAAGTACAGACGAAAAGAGCAATGAAATAACCGCAATACCGAGGCTGTTAAACATGTTTGGGCTAAAAGGAAAAACCATAACAATAGATGCTATGGGAACGCAAACGGAAATCGCTAAAACCATAATAAATGGCGGAGGAGATTACTTGTTGACATTAAAAGAAAATCAACCCAATCTATTAAACGATATTCGTCTATACTTAAACACGGAAATTATTTCACAAAAGAAAGATAGTTTAAAAGAAGCCGGACTATACAGCAGCACGAAAGAAAAATGTCACGGTCGGATAGAAAACAGAGAATGCTATTTATGTGATACTATTGATTGGTTAGAACAAAAAGAAGCCTGGGCAGGATTAACAGGTGCGGGCGTGATTATCAGTAAGCGAGAAATAAACGGTCAGATCAGTGAGCAAAGCCACTATTTTATCTATAGTCATAAAGAAATAACGGCGCAAGAAATCATGGAGATCAAACGAAGCCATTGGAATATAGAAAATAGTTTGCATTGGATATTGGATATAACATTTCGAGAAGACGAAAATCGAGCACGCACAGGAAATGCGGCAATAAACCTCAATATATTACGTAAACAAGCCTTACAACTGATGAAAAGAGATACAACAGTCAAAGGGAGTATGAAATCCAAGCGGTTACGTTGTGGCTGGGATATCTCTTTTGCTTTGCAACTTTTGGGCATCTCTATTTCTTAAGTGATTGCCCTGTATAGTTTTGGGGTACTGATTGAGAAATAAACATGGCTATGATACAATAATGATGATTGACTGTGTTAAGCTTAAATGGAACGGGTTTCAATCTTAAGTTTTATGATTAGCAGGGGGTGGAGAGCGTGGGAAAAATATTGCCGATTGGTGTTAGTGAGTTTGCGAAAATCAGAGAGAAAGAGTTTTATTATGTAGATAAAACAATGATGATAGCGGATTGGTTAAGATCTTCTGCGGAAGTTACTTTGGTCACCAGACCGCGGCGGTTTGGCAAGACTTTAAATATGACTATGCTGCGGGAGTTTTTTGATAGTACCAAGGATAGCAAAATATTATTTACTGGGCTTGAAATCAGTAAAACAGAATATGTAAAAGAGATGAATACATGGCCAGTTATTTTTCTTAGCTTTAAGGATTGTAAAAGGAATAAGCTAAGCAGCTTGTTGTGTATCATTGATATCCTGTTGCAGGCAGTTGATTCTTTACCGAAAGATATCGTATTAGAAGAAAGTGATGCCAGTAGGCTCAAGCGGATCAAGCAAGTACTGTTAAATCAAGAAATCGATAAAATGGAGTATCTGGATAGAACCATTTATTTACTGAGTAAGTTATTCTATCAATATTATGGTAAAAAAGTTATCATCTTGATTGACGAATATGATACTCCTATGATCAGCTCCTATGAGCAAAGTTATTATGAAGATATACATGATTTCTTTGGAAACTTATACGGAACAGCGTTAAAGGATAATCCTTATTTGGAAAAAGCTATGCTGACAGGTATTCATCGGATTGCCAAAGAAAATATCTTTTCCGGGCTTAATAATCTTGCAATCAGTACTGTTATGTCGGATAAATACCAGGAATATTTTGGGCTAACACCAGAAGAAACAGAAAACTTACTAGAATACTATAACCTGCCACTGGATGAAACTGTTCGGCTCATGTATGATGGTTACCGATTTGGAAAGCAGGAAATCTACAATCCCTGGTCCATCATCAATTATGCAGATAATAAAAAATTAGATTCTTACTGGGTTAATACAGCAACCAATGAGATTTTGATACAGGCAATGCTAGAGTCGGACAAACGTGTACAAGAAAATTTTGAACAATTGCTAGTGAAAGGGCATGCTATCGTAACTGTAGATCTGCAAACATCTTTTTTTGAAATCAATCAGGCGGCAACGATGTGGGGACTCTTTTTAAATAGTGGTTATTTAACAGCCGTGCAGACACCAGGTGAATTCCAGACAGAAATACGGATACCTAACCAGGAGGTCATGACTAGCTTTCGTAAAATTGTGGAGCGTTACGGCGGTTTTAAAGACAATAGTTTGGATGATTTATTTGGTGCATTGCAGCGCAAAGATATCGAGGACTTTAAAAAAGCCTATGAACAGATTGTTTTGACTTGTACCAGTTTTCACGACGGTTCCGGCGAAAATGCTTATCATATGCTGTTTTTAGGGATGTGCGTTTATTTAAGTAATGACTATATCGTGCGTTCCAATATAGAGAGTGGTTATGGACGGGCAGATATTGTGTTGGAAACAAAACGGAAAGGCAACCCAAATTTTGTATTTGAGTTCAAGCAAGGTGGAGATATAGAACGCTTAGCGCAAGAAGCGATGGAACAAATTTATGAGAAACAATATGATGCAGGACTTACAGGGGAAACAGTTCTATTGGGGATCGCACATAACCTGAAACATTGTCAGATTGTAAGCGAAATCAGGCAGCGACAGTAGAAATGGCACAAAAAGATGCGTTGGGAGAAACATGTTTAGTTGGATTGAGTAAGGGAAAAAGGAACAGGCAGCCAAAAAAGCTGCTTTTTTCTTTTGCTTGTTGTTTGCAGCATAATAATCATTAATTGTATATGCTGAATATGGTGGCGATGTTTGGTATATTAAAAATTGCCTCAAATCCAGAAAGCTATGTTGACAGGAAAAGAAATATGCTATAATAACTACATGATTGACGAAATTTTGGTAAATATGATGTAGGAGTGTAAAGGAGAGCAGCATGGAGACACAGTTGAAGCAATGGCCTAAAAAGAAAATTACTTTGCAGGAAGTGGCGGCGCTTTATCAGATCAGAGAGTATCCGGCATTGGTTCAGCTTGTGCAGACACTTTTAGAGGAAACATGGCTACAACCGGTAAAGAATAGCGGTTCTAACGGTAAACGTCCTCCATTGTGGCAGAGCTATTGGGTAAAGCGGCCGATGGATGATAATGAAATCTATCGGGAAGAACTGTTGTATCAGCTGCATCCCGATTTACAGCGGGATTACTATTTGCAGCATTTGGAGCAGTACAGGCAGGATCGGCTTTATGTGCTGGCTTTAAATCGATTTTGGAAAGGGCATCGTTCCAATTTAATGCAGGCGATATCGGTCAATGAGCGGAGCTTTCAGATTTGGCAGCAGGAGAAGTTTTTGAAAGAAGGGCCGGGTATGCGTATTTTAAAACAGGTGGGGCTGTCTTTGCAGCAGCTGAATGTGTATGATACCACCGAACCGCTGGCCTATTACAGCCATCATAAGCAAACGCCGCAGGCTGTGGTGATTGTGGAAAATAAAGATACCTTTTACAGTCTGCGCCGCTATTTGCTTGCTGGCGGTGAGAAGATTTTGGGTCTTGCGGCAGGTACGTTGATTTATGGCGGCGGTAAG
>USPE01000176.1 GCA_900556545.1 uncultured Peptococcaceae bacterium
TAAATTGGTAATCAGAGAGATTAGGACTTCTGTTTTTGGGTCAGCGCTGGCAGTCACAATGGCGCTTTGAATTTTTAATTCCTGTACAAAAAACAAACCGATTAGTAATAACAAAAAAGTCAGCCAGGGTACCCAATTGGGTAATGTTGATTTTTTCAAAAAAAATCTCTCCTTTCCAAGCAGAATACAACTCTATTTTATTCTGAATAAAGCAGGTGTACAACCATGTTTCAGCAAAACCATCGGAAAACATTGTATAAAGATATTTACTTGCAAATATGGAAAATAGTTTTGTTGCTTGCTATAAAATGAGCTATAATAGTAACTGAATATAAAGTATGATAAGTGTATTGCTTATGAGACATACAATTAGGATACACATATTATAGCAGAGTTAAAAAGAAATAAAAGAGGATTTCCGCAAGAAAATAAAATTTTATTTGAGTTTTTTGCAGGTGCAGAAAAGAAATTTTGCCAGAGATAGCGAATACTTAAAATATAGATGATTGCGAAATTTAGAAAGGAGATGATGCGAAGTGGCAGATCTGACACAATTGTTGAATCCTGTCAACATTTTGGATATTGCCATCGTTGCAATTTTTATTTATAAATTGATTTCTATGGTGAAGGGCACACGAGCGGTACAATTAATAAAAGGTTTGTTGCTGCTATTGGTGTTGAGTGCTATCAGCAGCAGCAATGTGTTGGGGCTTACAACAGTAAACTGGATATTGGAACAGATTAAAACGATGATGCTGATTGCCATTCCCATTGTATTTCAGCCGGAACTGCGGCGTATGCTGGAACAGTTGGGAAACAGCTCTTTGATTCCTGATATTCCGGGGAGCAAAAAGAATCGGAACGACACCGAGGTGGAGCATGTAGTTAATCAGCTGGTTCCTTTTTTGATAGATTCCAGCCGTTCTCATACCGGTGTGCTGATTGCTTTGCAGCGGGAGGTTGGCTTGAATGAGTATGTCAATACAGGGATTAAAATTCATGGGCATTTGACCAGCCAACTGCTGGGAAATATTTTTATTGTCAATACGCCGCTGCATGATGGCGCGGTGATTATTGAAAACGATACCATTCTGGCGGCCAGCTGTTATTTGCCATTGTCAGAAAATAAACAGATCAATAAAGCGCTGGGCACCCGTCATAGAGCAGCCATTGGGTTGTCAGAAGTAAGCGATGCCATCGTTTGTATTGTTTCTGAAGAAACCGGTGCTGTATCTATTGCGGAAGGCGGCAAGCTGCATCATAATATTACAGAAGAAGCTTTGCGGCGCATCCTGGCTGATCGGCTGCATACCGATGAGCAAAAAACGATCTTTCAGAAATGGAGGGATGGGCATGGCAGAAAAGACAGCGGAAAAAAAGAAAAATGATTGGGTTTTAAAATTGCTGGCGCTTGTTTTTGCTGTCATTCTGTGGTTTTATGCAGATGCGGAGCAAAATCCCATTACCAATAAACAGTTTGATATTCCGGTGCAGTATATCAATCAGGCAGAAGAGTATGTGATTTCCGATGGCGTTCCTACTGTGCGGGTGACAGTGCGCGGCAAGGGCACCGATTTAAGCAGTCTGCGCAGTGATGATTTCACTGCAACTGTAGATTTGAGCGGAGCGATGCCTGGTGATAATGAATACGATATTGTGATAGAAGCGCCCAATGTACTGGAACGATTCAGCTATCAGCCAACCAAAACAAGACTGGTGGTGGATCGGATGCAAACCAAACAGGTTCCGGTACGTGTTCAGACAACAGGAACACTGCCGACAGGGTATGAACTGATTAGTACCGATGTGACACCGGAGCAGGTGACAATTTCCGGTTTGGAAAAAGATTTGTCAGCCATTTCTTTTGTAGAAACCGAGGAAATTGATATTAGCCATATGGTAGAAGAAACAACCAGGGAAGTTGCCTTAGAACTGCCCGAATCGGTTGCGGTTCAGGGCGAGCAGCGGATTGCTGTGCATTTTGTGATTCAGGAACAGCAGGCACACAGCAATTATGAAACAACCATTGAGCAAGAGAATGTGGCAGAAGGGCTGACTGCTTCTTTGGAAAGACAGACGGCTACTTTGCTGCTGAGCGGCAATCAGAATTTACTTACAAATCAAAGTGAACTTGCCCAAATTTATGTTTATGTAGATTGCACAGGGTTAGAGGCAGGTCAGTATCAGCTTCCGCTGCAGGTTCGTTACACAGGGAGCTTGGAAGTGGCGCAGATCACACCGGCTACAGTAACCGTAACGGTGGAAAATAACAGCGATACGGTGGTAACAGAGCCGGAAGAACCGACAGATGGGGACATTACAGAATCTGATACGAATACAGAGGGGGAACTAAATTGAAATTATTTGGAACAGATGGTGTGCGTGGCGAAGCCAATACCGTATTAACTGCCGAACTGGCTTATCAGCTGGGGCGAGCGGCGGCGTTTGTATTAAAGCGGGATGGGTTGCCCGATAAAGAACCGGCGTTTGTAATTGGGAAAGATACCCGTATTTCCGGCGATATGCTGGAGGCAAGCTTAATTGCCGGAATTTGCTCTACTGGAGTGAATGTGTATCAAGCTGGTGTGATTCCAACACCGGCAGTAGCAGTTCTGACCCGTATGTTGAATTGTATGGCGGGTGTGGTTATCTCTGCATCTCATAATCCATATCAGGATAACGGCATCAAATTTTTCAGCCCATTGGGCACCAAATTGCCTGATGAAATGGAAGCAGCTATAGAAGAAGTCATTGCGGCGGACCTGGCGGGAATTCCAACGCCGTCCGGTGCTGCGGTGGGACGGGTGATTGCTTACCCAGAGGGTGCTGAACGATACAGCAGCTTTATCAAAGGCAAAGTTGATGGCGATTTATCCGGTTTGCGGGTTGTGGCAGACTGCGCCAACGGCGCTGCCAGCTATATTGCGCCGCGATTGCTGCGGGAATTGGGTGCTGATGTTACCGTCATCTGCAATCAGCCCGATGGCATCAATATCAATGATCATTGCGGCTCTACCCATTTGCAGCAGCTGCAGAGTGCGGTTGTTGCGCAGCAGGCTGATTTGGGCATTGCCTATGATGGTGATGCAGACCGTTTGCTGGCCGTAGATGAGCAAGGCAATGTGGTGGATGGCGACAGACTGCTGCTGATCTTTGGCAGTTATCTGAAGGAGCAGGGTCTGCTGGCGGAAGATACAGTAGTGATTACAGTCATGAGTAATATGGGGTTAAAGATAGCCCTTAAGGAACGGGGCATTCAAACTTTGGATACCAAAGTGGGCGACCGTTATGTAATAGAAGGCATGAAAAACAGCGGTGCTGTACTGGGCGGCGAACAGTCCGGCCATATTGTATTTGGTTTGGACAATACCACAGGAGACGGTATTTTAAGCAGTGTAAAATTGCTGCAGATTTTGAAATATCGCAAGAAAAGCCTGTCTGCTCTGGCTGGAGAGATGGAGCAGTACCCGCAGATTTTGATCAATGTGAAAGTAAAGCAAAAAAATGGCTGGCAGGATAAATCGGAAATTCAGCAGGCCATTGCCGCAGCACAGCAGCAATTAGGCGATGCCGGCCGCATTCTGGTGCGGGCTTCCGGTACGGAAAATCTGCTGCGTGTTATGGTAGAAGGTAAGGATCAGACACAGATTGAACAGCTTGCTGAGCAAATTGCCGATGTGGTAAAAGTGGTGATGAATTGATACTGGGCATTGGAACAGACATGGTCGAGATAGACAGAATTCAAAGTGCCATTGAAAAAAATCCCCGTTTTTTACAGCGGGTATATACCATGCAGGAAATTGAAAGCTGCCAGCGAAAATCTAATTGCTGGCAATCCTTTGCGGCTCGTTTTGCCGCAAAGGAAGCTGTCGGTAAGGCTTTTGGCACTGGAATTGGTCAAATTGGATTTACGGAGATAGAAATTAAGAATATGGCTGGAGGGCAGCCGCAGGTGCTGCTGCATGGCGCAGCGCAGGCATTGGCCAGGGAACGAAATGTACAGTGTGTACATATTAGTTTAAGTCATTCAAAGGCTTATGCTATTGCGACAGCTGTATTAGAGGGGGAATAGTATGTATCTGGTAACAGCGGAACAGATGCGGCAAGTGGATCGCAAAACGATTGAGGAATTGGGCATTCCGGAGATGGTGCTGATGGAGAATGCCGGCAAAGCAGTGGTGGAATTTTTGCAGGAGCAATTTACGGATCTGCAGTCTAAAAATGTTACCATTGTAGCCGGTACAGGTAATAATGGCGGAGATGGTTTGGTTGCTGCCCGTTATTTACATAAGCTGGGTGTTCCGGTAAAAGTGTTTTTGTTGGGTGAGAAAGAACTTTCACCCAGTGCCAAACAAAACTATGAAATTTTGTCAAAACTGCCGGTCAAATTTTATTGGCTGGATAGCGAGAACAGTATGCATCTGTTAAAAGTAACTGTGAACTATAGTGATATTTTACTGGATTGCGTGCTGGGAACCGGCATTAGCCGCGATGTATCCGGCCGCGTTGAACAGATTATTGATATTGCCAATCGCCGCAGCTGCATAAAAGTGGCGGTGGATGTGCCTTCGGGGTTAAACAGTGATACCGGTGAAATTTGGGGACGTTGTTTAAAAGCAGATTATACAGTTGCATTGGCGCAGCCCAA
>USPE01000177.1 GCA_900556545.1 uncultured Peptococcaceae bacterium
CAAAAGATAATCATATCATCATCACAGAAGGATTGCGCAGCCATTTCCAAAGCGACATTGATTATTATATTGCTGAACAAAAAAAGAAGGGACTATAATGAAACATTACTTAAAAGATACAAGAGTTTGGATTTTTGCCTTTCTTCTGCTATTACTGCTGATTTCTATTATCGCTTATTACAACACACAGCTGCCGCCTTCCAATATTGCTGTCATATCACAAAACGGCACTTGCATTGATGTCATTGATTTAAGCCAAGTGACAGCGGAAGAAAGCATTATCGTTACAGGAGAGCACGGCGCAAGCAATACGATTAATTTTGCACCCGGAAAAATCCGGATTCTGGCTGCAACCTGCCCGGATCAAACCTGCGTGCGTCAAGGATGGATTCAGGACAGCCGTTATCCCCTCGTTTATCTGCCCAATCGGCTAACAGTTCGTATATTACCCGGTAATGATGCCGATCTGGACACAGTTTCCAAATAACAGGAGGATTTTTATGAAAACAAATAAGCTTACATTTATGGCATTACTGACTGCATTGGCATTAATTATTTTTACACTGGAATCGTTTATTCCGGCACCCTTACCCATACCGGGCATCAAATTGGGATTAGCCAATATCATTACTTTATACACTGTATGGACTTTACGGCCTCAAGAAGCGCTCTGCATTCTTCTTGTTCGCATTGTTCTGGGAAGCATCTTTACCGGACAGCTAACGGCCTTTTGCTACAGTCTTGCAGGCGGCTTATGCTGTTTCTTTCTGACAGTACTCCTGCAAAAAATCTTGAACCCACATCAAATTTGGATCAGCAGCATTGCCGGCGCTATTTCCCATAACATCGGCCAGATTACAACCGCAATTCTGCTGACTGCCACACCTGAACTGATTGCCTATCTGCCTGTATTATTGTTTTCATCCATGCTTACCGGTGCATTTACCGGCTTTGCTGCCCAGCAATTATATTTTCGGTTACAACAAAATACAGCCGGCATATTGGTAACTTTTTTCAACGCATTTCCGGCTTTCTTATTGCACACGTTCTTCCACCTCTTTTTGCAGATACTGCTGTAAAAATGTGCGCCAATGCAATGGGCGTTCCCAAAACCAGCCCTGTCCCTGCTCTACAGATAAATTGGCAAGTATGGTTGCCTGTGCAGCGCTTTCTACCCCTTCGCACACCAGCTCCATTTCGGCCGATTGCACCAGTTTGATCACTTGGCTGATATATTGATAATTTTTTCTCTCTGTAATATCTCTTTCCAAAAAGCTTTTGTCCAGCTTCACAATGTCTACCGGAAGCTGCAGCAGCATGGACAAAGAGGAGCTGCCGATGCCAAAATCATCCATGGCAATATCCAGCCCGTTTTTTCGCAATTCAGTCAGAACAGGAATTAACGGCTGTTGTTGTTCCATCAGGCAGTGCTCGGTCAGTTCCAGCTCAATTTGCCCCTTTTTCAATCCATGATGGGACAAGCAACGTTCGATCCGCTGCACGGCACCATCGGCAAGCAATGTTTCGGCTGCAAAGTTTACCGAGATTGGAAAGACGGCTGCTTGCTGCATCCAACATCGCTGCAGGCTGGCTACCTGTTCCAGCATATAAAAATCCAGCAAGGGCATCAATCCGGTCTGTTTTAAGGCCGGCAAAAAATGCTGGGGCAAACTCCACCGTCCATCAGGCCACTGCCAACGAGCCAGCGCCTCCGCCGCACAAACTTTTCCGCTTTTTAAATCAATCCGAGGCTGTAAAAACACCTGAATCTGCCCCGTTTCCAGCGCTTGCGTCAATTGCTGGGTAATGCGCTTCTGAACACCGGCATTGACAATCTGCGGAAAATAAATATATCTGGTTTTATGAAACTGTACGCTTTGCGGTTCCCGCACCATACTATGCAGTTCCCGCTCTTTTCCATAAAAGCAGGATTTCATCATCATCGCCCCTTTATGTTATAAAAAATATATTTGTTGGTAAAAAATGTAATATTCACATCATACTTGTCCACTATTGCCTTTGTCAACAACAACCATTCGACAAACGGTATTGGTATTTCAGTGAATCGGGCTTGTCCGCTACGATTTCGACAGAAGCAGACATATCGCTTTAGCAAATGAAAAAGCGGTTTCACGTTTCATAAAATTGCAAAACCGCTATGATTCAAGGAATATTTAAAACAAGACAAATTTTGCGTTTGATTCCTGCTCAGCCAAAAATTATATTTTTTTATCAGCAATGCATACATTTCTCTATCCAAGAGTTTATACTGCTTTTGTTGCAATCACGTCATTTTTACAGACAACGCCTTTGCCGCAGCAACTTTTTTGCATAAAAAAACGCTGCCAAAATGCTCGGTGGTCGTAAAACAGTAATATGTGAATTTCTTGGAACAGGCATGATTTCGGTCATGCCTGTTCCGCTTTTACCAGTTCATCCACGGGAATGTAGCCCACAAGGTCATATTCGATATGTACCCTCTGTTTGCGTTTACCGCTGGACTTGTCCGGTGCCTCCACATAAACCGCCTTTACAAGCTCTCTGAGAGCATATGGCGTAAGTTCTGTGAGGTCGGTGTATCTGCGTGCCCGCTGAATAAACTGTTCAAGATCTTCTATCTGCCGTTCCTGTACTTCGACTTCTTTTTGCAGATTTATGATTTCAACTTTGAGCTGCGCCTGCTCGTCCTCATAGGTCTTGCTCATCATGGCAAAGCGGTCATCGTTCAGCTTGCCCTTGGCGTTGTCCTCGTAGATTTTGATAAACAGGCGGTCAAGTTCCCCTATACGCTTTTCTGCCTGTGCCAGACGCTTCTTATATACCCTTATGGTTTCCTCGCTTTGCAGACGGAATTTTTGCTCCATTTCCACCCTGAAATGTGCTTCATATCGGGTCACATACGAGATAACCTCTTTCATGTGATTCCAGACTAAATCCTCCAGAACTACGGCACGAATGTAGTGTCCACTGCACTTGTCCTTGTTAGCTCGATGAGTGGAACAGATGAAAAAGTCCTGCCGTTTTTCAAAGTATTTGGTGGTGGAATAGTAGAGCTTCTGCTTGCAATCGGCACAGAACACCAATCCCGAAAACGGGCTGCTCTTGCCAGTTGCCGTTCTTCTGTGTCGCTGCTGACGAATTTCCTGCACCTTGTCAAAGACTTCCTGCTCAATAATGGCGGGATGGGTGTTGTAGAAAATCACTCGATTTTCTTCGGGATTCTCCCTCTGCTTCTTGTCCCAAATAGAATTGGTGTAGGTCTTGAAATTGACCGTTGCGCCAATGTACTCTTTTCGTTCAAGAATATTGACAATGGTGCTTTCGTGCCAGCGGTAAGGATTTTCCGGCTCGGTGTGCGGTGTTTTCACACCTTGCTTGTTTTTGTATGCGGTAGGTGTGAGTATCTTGTCCTTTTCAAGCTGGTCTGCAATTTGGCTCGGTCCTCGTCCGTTCATGCAGAGCGTGAAAATCTTCTTGACCACCTGTGCAGCTTCCTCGTCGATTACCCATTCCTTTGGATTTTCGGGGTTTTTCATGTAGCCATACGGCACATGGACGGTCAATCTTTCGCCACGCTCACCTTTTGCTTTTTGCACCGCACGAATCTTTCGGCTTGTATCCTTTGCGAAAAATTCGTTGAACCAGTTTTTAATACCAGCAATGTCACTGTCGGTGCTGTTGGGGTTGATGCTGTCAAAGTGGTCATTGATGGCGATGTAGCGGACATCGTTCTGAGGGAAAGTATAGTTGATATAGAGTCCCGTCAAAGCGGAATTTCGCCCAAGCCTTGACAGGTCTTTCGTAATGACCGCACCCACATGACCGGCTTCAATTTCATCAAGCATTTTCTGAAAACCAGGACGATCATAGGTCACACCGCTGTAGCCGTCGTCAATAAAAAATGTCGGGTGGGGGAAGCGGTGATCTCGTGCATATTGAAGCAACATGACCTTTTGATTTTGGATGGAATTTGACAAATCCTCTTTGCCGTTTTTCTTCTCATCCTTGGTGTCCTCTACGGATAATCTGCAATAAAGTGCTGTGATTTTGTCGGTTGCCCTTAACATTTCGTTATCCTCCTTCTGTTGGGCAACTGTCTGTACAGGATTGGAATGGTTATTTATATCAAGAGAGGTGTCGCTATTCATTCGCCATCCTCCGTGATATCAGATTCATCATCGGCAGCGTTCTGCTCCATAATGCGTTTGAGCTTTTTATCAAGAGTTTCCGTGCCCTCGTAGCTGCCTGTAACGGTGTATTCTGCGCCGCCGATTTCATCCACGATTGTCACTTCGGGCAGCCAAAAGGCAGACGGATTTTTTACAACAATGTTGCCGTTTTCATCAAACTTGATGTCACGCTTTGGTGCATCATCGGGGCGAGGCTCGACCATGGCATACGGGTCGGGATTGGAGAAGTAGTATTCTGGAACTTTCTCGTTATGCTCTCCACTCGCAATCTGTTCCTCAAAAATCATATCATCTATTTCTTCGGGAGTAAGCTCACGAGTTTCTTCCTCTTTTCGTTTCTCATCCATCCGGTCGAACCTCCTTTTCTTTCATTCACTTCGATTCGTTCTGTTCAAAATATTGTTGGAATAACAAGCACAGCAGGTGTAGCTGCACACTGCGATTTTTACAAAATA
>USPE01000178.1 GCA_900556545.1 uncultured Peptococcaceae bacterium
TAGGTCTGCCTTTTTCTTTCCTACAATAACTTTACACTGTTTGGCATAGGCAAGTCCATTGACAACTGCTAGAACTCTTTGCTACAATATCAATATATGATATCGATAAACGATATTAAGAAAAGGGAGGCGGTGAGATGCCCAGAAAGGCACTGGAAAACCTGACAGAATCTATGTTTTACGTATTGATGGCCTTTCAGAAAGCACCAAAATGCGGGATTGAAATTGCCGATTTTATAGAGAAAAAAACGCAGGGGCGATGCCGCATTGGTCCGGCGACACTATATACCATTTTAGCTAAATTTGAAGACGAGGCCTATATCAAAGAAATCAAAGTAGAAGGACGCAAACGAACCTATGCCATCACAGATAAAGGTAAACAAGCCTATCAGGATGAGGTGGTGCGGCTGCAGTGCTGTGTGGCGGATGCGGCCGGTGAGGAAGCATAAAAGGAGGCGGTAATTATGGAAGGGACAAAAAAGCAATCGATCATACGCATGGCACCCTGTTCCAGCTATGAGCCGGAACGGATGGCCAGTTGGCTGGAATTTATGGCGCAGCGAGGCTATTGGTTAGTAAAAACCTGGGGGTGTTTTGTCAAATTTCAAAAAGCTGTTCCGCAAAAGCTGCGGTATCGGTTATGCGAGCTGCCGGAAGAAAGTTTATTCAATGACCGTTCTCCTTCCGATGGGGAGGAACTCATCGCCATCTGCCAGGCCGGCGGCTGGCAGTATCTTTGCAAACGGGGCATGTTCGGCATTTTTGTTGCTGCAGATGAAACAGTACCGGAGTTAGAAACAGAACGACGTCCGCTGTATAAACGCAACATTATTTTTCTGCTCTATATTCTGTTGGCATCGGTGCTGCTCTTTCTGTGGCCTGTAGCAGATTACGGCGATTCGCTAAAACGATTGGCAGTTGGTTGTATTTTGTGGCTGCCTTTGGCATTTTTAACCCATGTATTGTCCAGAGATGCCATTCAAATTGGCATGCAGGCTATTTTTTTGAGCATGCTGATACCAACTCTGGCCTTGACAACCTTTGCCAATGGTCTTACGGATACTTGGAATATGGTGGGCAGTCAGGAAGTGATTCCTGTCATATTGCTTTTGTTGTGCACCTTATATGTAATCTGTTATTTTGTTGCCGGAGCGCTGCGGAATTTTTTAAAACGGCTGCATCCAAAACTGCCGGAATATAATCAAGATTGGCGCAACGGCGCATTGCGGTATCGTGTCACTACTATTTTGTGCATGATCAGCTATTGTTTTATCTTTGGTTTTGTTTTTTTGATATTTTTGTATTAAAGTTGATTCGACATAGTTGTTGACTATAAAGGGGGATGCTAACAATGGAGGTAACCAAAAAACGATATGTACTTCGTTTTGCGCCCTGCTCGATTTACGAAAACGGGCGGATGGTAGCATGGTTGGAGGATATGGCGCAGCAGGGTTATATTTTGAGCAAGATGATTGGCGGTTTGGCGGTGTTTGAGCGGACAGAGCCGCGCAGGCTGCGCTATCAGCTGACCGATTTGCCGTTAGACAGTTTTTATGATGATAAATCACCGTCCAGTCAGGATGAATTGATTGCCATTTGTGAGGCCAGTGGCTGGAAGTTCATTGCCCAGCGGGGAATTTTTGGTATCTTTGCCACCGAAGACGAACAGGCGTCTGAGTTGATTACGGATTGGCATATTGATTATGGGCCTTCTATTGGTTTTCTTTGCTATGCGTTGGTGGTGAGCACTTTGGCGTTGATTGTACCGTGGATTAACATTAAAGCATCATTATTGCTGTTGCCGGCGTTACTGCCGTTGTTTTATTGGCAAAAGAAGGTGCCGCAGTTTGTCAGAAATACGACGATGGTTATGATATGGGCTTATATAAGTGCTGCCGATTTTGGTTATACATTTTTGCGCAGTGCGCTGCGGTCCGGGGATTGGTGGCCCGATATGCTGCTGATTGTGTTCTTTTTTGCGCTGGCCATCTATGTCTGCATTGGTCCAATGCGCTATTTTATTCAGCGGCAGCGCGGCGAAGATGTCAACCGCAAAAAAGACTGGAAAGGCAAAGCGCCTGTGTATCGGCTGACGTATGCAGCTATCACGATTATTTTGCTTTATTTGTTCCTGCATATGTTTGACGGACTGTACTGAAGATTGCCATGAAAATATGGTTGTATCCGTTGTTTTTTTGCGGAAATGTGTTGACAAAAAAACGGGAAAAATCCATAATAAAAAGATACATATGGTGGTTCTGTGCGCCATAAAGATTGTAGGATTAGGAAGGGGCAAATAGAATGCTAACAGGGAAAGAAATCAGACAAATGTTTATCAAATATTTTGAAGACAGAGGGCATACCCATGTGCCAAGTTCTTCTCTGGTTCCTTACAACGATCCAACGCTGCTGTTTACCAACGCAGGGATGAATCAGTTTAAGGATGTTTTTCTGGGTTTGGAAAAACGGGACTATACCAGAGCAACCACTTCGCAAAAATGTGTGCGTGCCGGCGGTAAACATAATGATTTAGATACAGTAGGGCGGACAGCCAGACATCATACCTTTTTTGAAATGCTGGGCAATTTCTCCTTTGGTGATTATTTCAAAGAAGACGCCATCAAAAATGCCTGGGGCTTTTTAACCGAGGAATTAAAATTGCCAAAAGAGCAATTATACATCACCATTTATAATGATGATGATGAAGCCCATGACTTATGGCGAAAAATTACCGATATGCCGGAAGAACGCATCCTTCGGTTGGGCGAAAAGGACAATTTCTGGCAGATGGGCGAAACCGGCCCATGCGGTCCTTGCAGTGAAATTCATATTGACAGGGGCGCAGAACATGCCTGCAACCATCCTGACGGCTGTGCGCTGGGTGTGTGCGATTGCGACCGTTGGCTGGAAATCTGGAATCTGGTATTTATGCAGTATAACAGAGATGAAAACGGCGTTATGACACCGCTGCCTCGTCCAAGCATTGATACCGGTATGGGACTGG
This sequence comes from uncultured Peptococcaceae bacterium, assembly GCA_900556545.1. Lineage (GTDB taxonomy): Bacteria > Bacillota > Peptococcia > Peptococcales > Peptococcaceae > UBA7185. The sequence goes on from USPE01000178.1 coordinate 3,005, forward strand.
AACGAATCACATCGGTTATGCAGAATGTCAACAGCAATTATGATACCGACTTGATTTATCCGCTGATTGAAAAAGTGGAAGAAATCTCCGGCAAACAATACGACAAAGGCGCTGACGGTTTCCCGTTCCGGGTAATTGCAGACCATGCCCGCTCCTGCACATTCCTGATTTGCGACGGCGTATTGCCCAGCAATGAAGGCAGAGGCTATGTATTGCGCCGCATTTTGCGCCGCGCTGTACGGTTGGGCAAATCGTTAGGCATCGAAGGGCCGTTTTTGTATCAGTTCAGTGCCAAAGTGGCCGACATGATGGGCGAAGATTATCCGGAACTGCTGGATAAACTGTCCTTTATCGAAAAAGTAATTAAAACAGAGGAAGAACGGTTCCAAATGACCTTGAGCGATGGCATTCGTATTGTAAATGATACCATTGCCCGTTTAAAAGGGGAAGGAAAAACTGAAATTGACGGCGCAACAGCCTTTACATTCTATGACACCTATGGCTTCCCCATTGATTTGACCCAGGATATGGCTGCAGAAAATGGCATGACTGTAGATGAAGCAGGGTTTGAAGCCGCTATGCAGGCACAGCGCGCGTTGTCTAAAAAATCTAAAAAAGATATTACCGCCTGGGATTTGGCCTTTACTGTCAAAGAACAGCTGGGCGATTTGGACAAAACCCAGTTTGTGGGCTATGAACAGCTGACTGCCGAAACTACATTGGCCGGTATGATTGTAGATGGACAAAAGGTAGCACAGGCCGAAGAAGGGCAGGAAGTATACGTTGTGCTGCCGGTGACACCGTTCTATGCCATGAGCGGCGGACAGGCCGGCGACCGTGGCGTGATCAGCGGTGCTACCGGAAAAATTACTGTAACAGATACTGAAAAAATGCCGGACGGCAAATATGTCCATCACGGTGTGGTATCCGGTACTGTAGATGCCGGTGAAACGGTAACTGCTGTGGTAGACGGCGCAGTGCGTCAGGCAACAGCCCGCAACCATACAGCTACCCATCTGCTGCACAAAGCATTGCAGCAAGTGCTGGGTGATCATGTTCATCAGGCAGGTTCTTCGGTAGACGGACAGCGTCTGCGCTTTGACTTTTCTCACATGAGCGCTGTTACAGCGGAAGAATTGGCGCAGGTAGAGCAGAACGTAAATGAAGTGATTTTACAGGCACTGCCGGTAACCATTTTTGAAACCGGTATTGAAGAAGCCAAAAAGTTGGGCTTTACCGCTTTATTTGGCGAAAAATACGGCGATATCGTTCGTTGCGTGCAGGCAGGCGATTACAGCATGGAACTGTGCGGCGGTACCCATGTTGCCAATATCAGCCAGATCGGGCTGTTTAAAATTGTCAGCGAAGGCGCAGTGGCTGCCGGTGTCAGACGTATCGAAGCAGTAACCGGGCTGAATGCTTATCAGTATACCTTGCAAAAGGAACAGCTGGTTGTCCAATTAGGAAAAAATCTGAAAGCAGCAGAAAAAGACATTATCAGCAGGGTAGAACAGCTGGCTGCGCAGAATAAAGAACTAGAAAAAGAAATTGGCCAGCTGCATGCAGCAGCATCTAAAAATCAGGTAGATGATTTGCTGAATCAGGTAAAAGAAGTAGCAGGCATTAAACTGCTGGCCTGC
>USPE01000179.1 GCA_900556545.1 uncultured Peptococcaceae bacterium
ATGCTCCGACTTTACAACAACCTCTCTCAATTTGATGTTCCGTTCATCTCGGTATGATAACGCACTGAGCACAATCATATCTCCGGCGCGAATCACAGTATCTCCCTGGGGCACCAGCGTTTGCTTATCACGAATGATCATCACCAGCAAACAATCGGGCGGCAATGTTAATTCTTTAATCGGCTGTCCGGCCCAGGGGTGGGAAGATTGTATCGTCAGTTGGATAAAATCAACATCATCCTCATCGCTATAGTCGGTAAAGGTGCGAAATACGTTGCCGTGAATATCCACCATATTTAACTTATAGGATAAAAACGGCAGCAAAGTGCCTTGCAGCAAAATAGAGAACAGAACGACAAAAAATACAATATGAAACAAATCATTTTCTGTCTGTACACCGCTAACAATGGCCATAATGGCAAATACAATGGAAGCGGCGCCGCGCAGTCCTGCCCAGGATACTAACAACTGCTGATTCCATTTGGCACCAAAGGGAGCCAGCAATATAAACACTGCCAGCGGACGGGCCACAAAGGTCAAAAATAATGCAACCAGCAATCCAACCGGAATGACAGAAGGAATTTGAGACGGGAAGGACAGCAAACCCAGCAGGAAGAAAATCAACATCTGCATCAAGCCAGTAACACCGTCAAAAAAATGCACCAATACTTTTTTTTCCGGAATATCGCTGTTTCCCAGCAGCAAACCAACCAGATACGCGCTCAAGTATCCATTTCCGTTTAAAACAGAAGGCAGCGCATAAGACAATAAAGCAATGGCTACCACAAACGCAGCATTAAACCCTTCTGTCTCAAACTCAAAACGTTTTAACACAAATATGGCCACAGCAGCAATCAACAAACCGCAGGATAAACCAAAAAATAACTGAGAGAAAACCAATGAAAAAACGGAAGTATCCCCTCCGCCGCCCATCATAGAAAGCAAAATGGCAGTCAGCATATAGGCGCAAGGGTCATTACTGCCGCTCTCCACTTCCAACATAGAAGCAGTGCCATATTTTAAGTTTAACTGCCGGGAACGAAGAATGGAGAACACCGACGCCGCGTCGGTAGAACCCAGCAATGCGCCCAGCAATAAACCTTCCAGCCAGGAAAAACCTAAAACATAATGACAGAATATTCCCACTAAACCAGCTGTTAAAATAACACCTAACGTAGACAGCAAAATAGATTTGACTGCTACCGGTTTGGCTTCACTCCATTTGGTGCCGAACCCGCCATAAAACATAATAAAAATCAAAGCGATGGAGCAGATCTGTTCAGCAATTTTAAAATCATCAAAATGAATCTTAAACAGGCCGTCACTGCCAAACAACATCCCTAACAGTATAAAGGCCAATAACATGGGAATCCCAATTTTATCAGAAATCCGATTACATAAAATACAACCAACAATCACAATTGCAACCAACAACAACATTTGTACCATTGGCATCACTCTCCTTCTTTATTCTGTCTTTTCATTGTCAAAATCATAGACATGATTATACTATTTCTTTCTTCTTTTCAGTAAAAAATCCTTACAAAACGAAAAAGTTTTTACTGTTTTTTCTGCAGGCAGCGCCAATCCAATACCCCAACAAAGCTCCCATTCCATTAAAAATAATATCATCAATGTCACTGACGCCGCTGCCAAAAATCCACTGTAAACATTCAATTCCAAAAGAAAGCAGCAGACCGCACACCAACACAGCCTGCCAGCGCTTTAAGCTGCTGCCCAAACAAGGCAGTAAAAAACCAAAAGGAACAAACCAGAGGATATTTCCGCAAACCGGATAAATAAAATTCCACCATCCCACATCCAGCTGCTGCCAGGTATAATATAATGGAATCAGCTGCACCGTACCGGCATCATGAAGCTGCCAGATATTCTGCCAGTCAATGCCGCTGCGAACCACTGTAATTTGCAGCAACGCCGCCATATATCCTACAAATATACTGCGCGGCCAGAACCAGCGTTTTTGCTGCTGCCGACAGGCTTGGCTCCAGCCCCTTGCCGCAACAGCATATCCCAATAACCAGCACAGTTCCACCGCCAATGCAAATCGAATTGCCCGAACCGAATAGAGCAAAATACCTTCTAACCCCATAGAATTCCCCTTTACAGCAGATATCGCCACAGCATATTCAACCTAATATTGAAAAAAAGAGATACCAATAGGATATCTCTTTTTCACCATGTCGCTGTATACACTTTACATGCTTTTGTTATTTCGCTTCAGCAGCTGCTTCTTTTTCTAAATAAGTACCCAAAATGTACCGCAAAATATCAGAACGGCTGATAATACCGGCTAGTTTTCCATCTTCCAAAACAGGCACCTTTTTAATTTTCTTTTCGCCCAACACTTTGGCAACTTCATCAATATCATAATCAGTTTCTACAGAAACCAGTCTGGTCGTTGCCAGTTCCATAACATTCAGTTCCATTAAATCATGCAGTTTCTTTTCAAAAGATTCTGTATCGTACCATACTGTGATGAAGCTTGTCATGTCGATAATCCGAGGATTTTGCTTGGCAATGAACTTCATGATATCACCATCGCTGATAAAGCCCACAACCTGCTGCTTTGCATTTATAATAGGCACACCGCTTGTTTTTCTGTCAACCAGCGCCTGCAGCACATCCTTAATGGTTGCTTCATCAGAAACAGTATATACATCTGTTTTCATGATTTCATTTACTTTTTTATTCATTTCATTATTTTTCTTACTCATAACCATCCACTCCTTCACATTATGTATACATCAATGGTCTTTTTATAGTATAACGCATTTGGGAATAAAATGCTATCTTTTTTCTTAACAGAGCGATAAAATTACCTGCCACGCCTGCAGCTTTTCTTCTCGTTTCATCGTATGCGCCGGACTGGTAGACGGTAACTGCCAATACTGCATCTGCTGCAGCAAATCCGGAAAATTCCGTTTAAATGTTTGGTAAGCTTTGCCGCCATTAAAACACAGATATTGAATGGAAGGATACTGTTTCAGCAATCCTCGGATATCATTGGGCACCTCATCGGTGATATTGCTGTCCAGGCTGCCCTCCCGTTCACAGCTGGCCAGCACATCCCATAAGGCAACGTGATGGCGCAGCAGCAATGCTTTTTTATCTGAATATCGTTCACTGTAAGGCTCCGCAAACAGCTGAAACATCATCGGCCAGAAAAAATTCTGCTTATGACCATAATATTGCTGCCGCTCTAAGGATACCACGCTGGGCATGGAGCCCAGCACCAAAACACGGCAGTTCTCATCGGCAATGGGAGCAAAAGAATGTATCACGCAACGCTCTCTCCTTTATTTTGAATCATCAACTGCAAATACCTATTCTGTTACACCATCTTCTATTTGCAAAGCAGACGAACAGCCTGCAAACACATCCTCTTCAAGTTTGACTCCTTTGGGAAGCACCACCCTCTGCAAACTGCTGCAATTGGCAAAAGCCCCACGGCCAATCACTTTTACACTTTGGGGAATTTCAATTTCCTGCAGTTTTTTACAGCCGCAGAAAGCTTCATACCCTATTTGGACAATACTTTCCGGAAGTGTTGCCCGCAGCAGCGATTCACAATCTGCAAAAGCCTGATTTCCAATTTTCAAAATGCCTTCTGCAATCTCCACCGATGTGATACGCCGCCGCTGCATAGCCGTTTCCCGCTTGATGCCATATCGCTGCGGACTGCACACCGCCGGCCCCAGCAACGTAATCATCTGCCCGCCTACCTGACTGGGAACCTGCACCGCGGTGTCCTTGCCCCGATATTGCAGCAGCATAACCGTGCCGTCCCGATTCTTTTTCAGCCCCCATTCCCGCGCTACTTCATCAGGGCTTTTTTCCACTTCTGATAAATCCCAGTCCAGTGTGAGATCCTCCCAGCCGGCATCCCAATCTTCATCCGCCACATCCAGCTTCTGCTTATACTGAATCAACGCTGCGGCAGCCTCTGTCTGCTGTTCTGTCAGCAGAATATCCAATATGCTATCCGCATCCTCTGAAGAAAGGATTTTCTCTCCCATCATAAAATGCAGCAAAGTCCAATGCTGCACTGCAGCAGAATAGAGCAGTTTTCGGCGGCTGCGAATATAAGCCAGGCAGCTTTTATAAAACCCATCTTCCAATGGAATATCATTGTACACATCATCAACAAAGGCCAGGACCGCACTTTGACGGACTGTTTCCGGCAATTTGGCCGGATCCATTCCGGTAAGCCGCACAGAAGCTGTATCGGCAAAACAGCCTCTGCCCAAGCTTACTTGCCGACTTTCCAGCTGAATCTGCAGTTTTTGACATTCATCAAAAGCACGATCGCCAATGCCGATTACCGACGCAGGAATGGTTATTTGTTTCAATTTACGGCAATTTTGAAAGGCTCGCGCCTCAATCTGCTCTAAACCGTCAGGCAGCTGCACACCAATCAGACTGCTGCAATTGCGAAAAGCATCTACACAGATCTTGATTGTATCGGAACGCAGTACAACATCAGTAACAGTCCCTTTTGCAAACAAGGCCAGCTTTCCCGCATAAACAACACCTTCCGGATGCTGCTCCAGCCAGGCAGTTCCCCGCAGTCCGTCCCGTCCCACAGTACACAGACTGTCCGGAAAGTCTATTTCCGCCA
>USPE01000180.1 GCA_900556545.1 uncultured Peptococcaceae bacterium
GTTGGAATATTTGCAGTACAACACCAGCAAGGTACAGAATGTGTATGGTTATTTACTGACTATCTTGTACAATGCGCCGTTGACCATGGATTTATATTATGAAAAGCTGGTGCGTCATGACCAAGCCAAGAAAAGACGGTAGGATGGTTGTTAGTGTAAGGGTATAAAAATGACATATAGGGTAAAAGTGCATAAATATAGTATGTTTTTTGCATTGTTACCTGGAACTTATCGTTCAAAAAGTTTTTGCAATGACTGCAATGTAAATCAGATAAGGGTAATGTGGGGCATGTCTAAACTGCAATGCTGCCAACCACAAGGGTGTGATCGGCAGTTAAAATTTTTATCTTTTCTGTTGTTTATTTGACAGAGATTGGCTTAGCTTATAACCGAACAATGGCTTATTGCGACAGATACGCAGAGACGATTTTGAAAAAGCTCTGGGTGATAAAGGACTGAGCGGTTTCCTGTTGGCAAATAAAATAGGAATGCAGCATGATATTTTCTTGAAATGGGATGGCCAGCAATTCGTTCTGGGCGATTTCAGCGATTTTGCCCAATGCCCAGTAATCGCCCTTTTGCAATAGTTCTGCCAGAAACATGGGGTTATTGACAGTATATTTGATGTGGGGCGTTCCGTACTGGCGCAGATAGTGCAGCAACGGATTTTCTTCCTGCTTGGCTGAAGTATATAGTACCAGTTCTTTTTCCAGAAAATCATAAATGGAGATGGATGGATTTTGCTGGGCCTGTTTGTTTTGTTTACCGGCAACTGCCAGCAGTTTCTGTGAGAGAAAGGGAACACTATGTAAATCGTCCGGCAGTACTGCAGTTGGCATATCGCCTATTGTGTAAATCACCCCGATAGAATCGGGCGTTTGCCGCACAGCAGAAAAGATCTCCTCCTGTCCTTTTACATAAAGCTGAACATCAATGTAAGGAAAATACTGATGAAAGGTATCAATGATAGAAATCATTTTGCTGGAGGTGGTAACATCCTGCATATAGATGGGAATGTCTTTCACAATGCAGGTAAAGTCCTGCTTGCTGGGATACAGGTAGGGACTTTCCAGTTCTTGCAGCAGCTGGTTGATTTGCTGGGTTCGTTCTAAAAAGAATTGACCATCTTTGGTAATTTTAATACCGCGGCGGCTTCTTTCAAAAATGGTAACGTCGTAACGGTTTTCTATATTTTTGATGATGGTGCTGAGATATTGCTGTTTTAGGTGCAATTTTTCTGCGGCTTGGCGAATGGAGCGGCTTTCGGCCACTGTCTGTAAATATTGAAAATATTCGATATTCATGTCAAAGGCTCCTTCCTATGTAGCTGACAGGGGTGTATGGCATTTGCCGTATCATGCTGTTCAGTCAGTGAAATGTGATTTTGATTCTATTATAAAAAAGGCCGTTGTATCGCGCAAGTGCTATTTAGTGAAACAAAAAAACGTTTCACTCTCTGATAAATTGGTAAAAATGTGAGGACTATTCACAAATATGGCTGATAGATATAATAAGCTCATAACAATAACAGCGATAAGCCGGCATCGCAATTAGAAAAAAAGCAATAAAAAGTTTGCAGTAAGAAAAAAGTAAGAAAAACCGTGTTAAAAAATATGAGAAAATAATTATTGAAAAAATAATTTTAGAAGGGACGTTTTTGTATGAGCAGAAAAGCATTGTCAGATAAAATCATTATTTTAGGCGTTGATGGAATGGACCCTGGCCTGACAAAGAAATTTTTAGAAGAAGGTATTATGCCAAATGTAAAAACATTACTGGAACGGGGTGTTGCCCGTGAAGACTTGGTAATGCAAGGCGGACATCCAACCATTACCCCTCCGATGTGGACCACCATGGCCACCGGTACTTGCCCTGGCACTCATGGCATCACCTGCTTCTGGAATCAGGATCATGAAAATTTGGATACTGTTGTATATGCACTGGATTCCCGCAAATGTAAATCTGAACCACTGTGGAATGTATTTGCCGAAGCTGGCAAGAAAACTTTGGTATGGCATTGGCCGGGTTCCAGCTGGCCGCCAACCAGCGATAATCCAAATCTGTATGTAGTAGACGGCACACAGCCTGGCGCTCCTGGTATGGGCAATGCTGCTGTTGACTGGGAAAAGAAAGTGATTGCTGATAAAAGCTTTACTGAAGTAAAATACCAGCCAAGAATTCAGGTTTCCAATGGCGCGGGCTGTGTATTGACCGACGTAGATGCAGCCGATGATACAGCTGCGCAGAGCGGCAGCGGAAAAGTTGTAAATGCTATGAGTAAAGGTAATGGTTCCAGCGGCGTTCAGAACGTAGAGCTAAGTGAAGCCGATGGTGAACTGGGCCTGGATGATACTCCAATTGATGTGGTAAATTCTCCAATCAAAGAAGCACATGGCTGGAGCATTGCAGTGCCGGCAGATGCGCTGGAATTTACCATGGTAACCGGTAATGGCTTTGTTAGAAGACCTTGCCTGATTCTGAAAAATGTGCAGGGTGTTTATGACACTGTAGCTGTATATGCGAATAAAAAAGCGGACACACCAATGATTACTTTGACACCGGATATGCCGTTGACACAGTTTATTGAAGAAGTACCTGTGGAAGATAGAAAGGTTCCTTGTCTGCGTAATATGAAAATAGAAGAATTGGCTGAAGATGGCAGTCATATAAAAATCGCTTTGGGTATGGCTATTGATAGTTATAATGATGCAGTATGGCATCCAAAAGCATTTAACAAAGAAATTATTGAAAATGTGGGTTTAATTACAGGGGTTCCATGCAATGGTTCCAGAGAACCAAAAACAGCAAGAGATTTGATGGTTGCAGGTTGGGAATATTTCTGTGAATTTCAGAGCAAAGCATTGAACTATTGTGCAACAGAAGCTGGTTTTGATGTAATCTACAGCCATTTGCATAACGTAGACCATATGGGCCATAAATTCTGGCATCATGCCAAAGAACGGGAAAACACACCGGAAGGATTGGCAAGAGCAGCAGCATATCAGGACTGCATTCGTGAAATTTATCGTCAAACAGACCGGTACCTGGGCAGTTTCCTGCATTTATTGGATAAAGGCTGGAGTATTCTGGTGATGAGCGACCACGGTCTGTTGGTTATGGATGAAGAACACCCACCACTGATTGGGGATGCTTTTGGCTGCAATGTACGTGTTATGGAAGAATTAGGCTATACCGTTGTAAAAAAAGATGCGCAGGGTAACGATCTGCATGAAATTGATTGGGAAAAAACCAGAGCAGTGGCAACCCGCGGTACCCATATTTATCTCAATCTGAAAGGCCGTGACACCTACGGGATTGTAGATCTGGAAGACCAGTATGCATTAGAAGATGAAATTATATCTGCATTGTATAGCTACAGATATAAGGGAGAACGGATTATCCAGCTGGCGCTGCGTAATCGTGATGCGAAAACACTGGGCATGTATGGACCAGAATGCGGCGACATTGTTTACTTCTTAAAAGAAGGTTTCAATCGCATCCATGGGGATTCTATGACCACCACCCAAGGATATTGGGGCAGCACCGTATCTCCGATTGTGATCTTTGCAGGGCAGGGCTTTAAGCAGGGTGAAAAAATCGACCGTATTATTCAGCAGGTGGACTTTGCAGCAACGGTTGCAGCGCTGGGCGGCGTGCGTATGACTCGCGACTGTGAAGGGGCTCCTGTATATCAGATTTTTGATCAGGAATTTTAATAGAGGTGCAACGTAAGCTGCATATCGAGTAGTTATAAAGTATCAATAAGAGAGCTTATATGAAGAGAGCTTACATGGGCTGTCCATGTGAGCTCTTCATTAAAAATGTAAATGACGATTGTCAAGTTCAATAAAAAAGTGATTACAGTATTCATTGGTTATATTAAAAATGGGGGTGCGATTATGTCATCTACAACTGAAAAAAAACCAAAAACTATGATGTATTGGATTAATTCAGCAATTGTATTGTTTTGTTTCTTTGGTTTTGGATTATTGCCTGAAATGTTTGGCTTAAATTATGCCGGTATGCGTGCAATAGGTATTTTTATCGGTTTATTATGGGGTTGGATTGCTGTTGACTTTGCCTGGGTATCTATTATTGGGATTGTCGCAATGGGTACCACTGGTGTCAGGAAATTCGCAGGGATTCCCAAGTTCCGATGCTTTTCCTGTCCTCGGCGGCGGAAAACATTAACATCGTTATGGCCATCAACATGGGGGCAGACGACTTTATTGCAAAGCCTTTTGACCTCTCGGTGCTGCTGGCAAAAGTCCAGGCGGCCCTTCGCCGGGCATATGACTATCAAGGGCAGAGTCATTTGCTGGAACACAACGGTGCGCTGTTCAGCAGTCTGGAATGTTCCGTGACCTATGAGGGAAAGAAGGTTGAGCTCACCAAAAATGAAACCCGTATGATGCAGGTGCTCTTGGAAAATAAGCCCAACGTAGTGTCCCGGGATACACTGATGGCAGCCCTCTGGGCTTGTGATTCCTATGTGGATGAAAACGCATTGTACGTAAACATCACAAGATTACGGAAAAAGCTGGAACGTATTGGGCTGCGGGAATTCATCCAAACCAAAAAAGGCATTGGATACACGGTGAAGTAGTATGAATGACACAC
>USPE01000181.1 GCA_900556545.1 uncultured Peptococcaceae bacterium
CAGGATGTAAATGCTGATCCTGCTGCCGATCAGGACGCTGCCGCTGATACAGATGCAACTGCCGATCAGGATGCTGCTGATGACCAGAATACAGACGCAGCTGATGATGCCGGTGAAAACGGTGAAGCAGACGCACAGTAATTTTTGAGTAATAAAAACGTTGGTATAATCAATTGACGGACTCCCCATATCGCAAAGTCTCAACAGAGAATGTTTGCGGATATGGGGAGTTTTTCTGTCGTTCTTTTGCATGAAGAATGAATTATAGAAGGATTGTATAGAAAACAAATATAAAAAACAGATACAATTTTTGAAAAATAGATTACATAAGAAATATTGTCATGAAATAAATTGTATTTTTATCAAAAGTCATATAAACTGAAGGATAGTGATTTTTTAATGGGAAAAATTACAAAGCAGTTATTTTTGAGTTTGAAAGAGATACTAGGAGGTATCTGATGTTAAATTTTGAAGCATTAAATTTAAAAGAAGAAATTTTAAAGGCTGTTCAGGATATGGGTTTTACAGAAGCGACACCCATTCAGGAACAGGCCATTCCAATTGCGCTGACCGGGCAGGATGTTATTGGACAGGCGCAGACAGGAACAGGAAAGACCGCTGCATTTGCCATTCCGTTTTTACAATTGATTGATCAAGATCCTGTTGTACAGGTTTTAATACTGACACCAACGAGAGAGTTATGCATCCAGGTAGAAAAAGAAGTAAAAAAACTGAGTAAGTATTTGCGTTTGAAATCAGTGGCTGTTTACGGCGGACAGGATATCACCAGACAAATCCGGGAATTAAAAGGAAGACCGCAGGTGATTGTGGCAACACCGGGCCGTTTGATGGACCACATGAACAGAAAAACCATTCGTTTGGATCATTTAAAAATGGTGGTATTAGATGAAGCTGATGAAATGTTGAACATGGGCTTTTTGGAAGATATTGAAACCATCTTGACTGCATGTCCGGAAGAACGGCAGACTATGATGTTCTCCGCAACCATGAAAGATGAAATCAAAGCCATTGCCAACAAATTTATGAAAGATCCCCAGTTGGTAAAAGTGAAAAATCAGGAACTGACCGTGTCGGCCATTGAGCAGCAATATTTTGAAGTGCCTGAATCAGAAAAGTTCAAACTGTTATGCCGGTTGTTGGACATTCATAATCCGGAGTTGGCCATGATTTTTGGACGCACCAAACGTCGGGTGGATGAGCTGACTGAAGCGCTGCAGAAGCTGGGTTATCAGGCAGAAGGGCTGCATGGTGATTTAACCCAGCGGCATCGGGATATTGTTATGAACAAGTTCCGCAACGGACAAATTCATATCCTGGTGGCAACCGATGTGGCAGCCCGTGGTTTGGATATCAGCGGCGTTACCCATGTGTTTAACTTTGACCTGCCGCAGGAAATTGACAGCTATGTGCATCGAATCGGCCGTACCGGTCGTGCCGGCAAAGAAGGTCTGGCTATGACTTTCGTAGAGCCAAGAGAGTTCGGTCATTTAAAGACCATCGAAAAAACCATTCAGCGCAAGCTGGTAAAAACAAAGCTGCCCTCTGCACAGGACAGCCGACAGAAAAAACAGGATATTTTGTATGGAAAAGTGGTAAGCAGTATCAAAGCCGGCAATGTATTAAATTATCAGGAACTGGCCAACGATTTGATTCAGGAATACGGCAGTGTAGATGCTCTGGCTGCGGTATTGGAACTGATGGCCGGTGACAGCAGTCATGAAGCAGAGGTTGCAGAAGTACATTTAACTGCAGAACGGCCGATTCATGTAAAATATTCTGGCGACCGCAAAGGCGGCAGAGGCCGCGGCGGTTATGGACAGGGCAACCGACGCAATGACAGCAGAAACAGCAAACATTATAACGGAAAAGACGGCCGCTATCAGAAAGACGCAGCCAAGAAAAAAGAGTATGTGAACAAAGTCAGCAAAAATAAAACCTATAGCCGCGACGGCAAGAAAGGCTATAAAAATACCAAACGAGCGGCAGAATAATAGTAGGAGAGAGCCATTATGTATGACCATATTGTGATCCGATACGCTGAAATTGCGTTAAAAGGAAAAAATCAGAAAGATTTTTTAAATCGGCTCATTCATAATATCAAAGAGCAGATCAAAACCGATTTGGATATCACACCGGTGATTGAGCGGGAAATGGGCCGAATTTATTTAAAACTGGAAGGGCAGAGCCCCGAGTTGTTTTTTGATTCTTTAAACCATGTGTTTGGTATATCTTCTTATAGTCCGGCGCGGAAGACAAGTCTGGATTTAGAGGAGATCAAAGCGGCAGCATTGGATGAGTTGCGGGCCGCCATGAATGGTCCCTGCCGGTTTCGTGTCAGCGTAAAACGGCCTAACAAGCAGTTTCCCATTACATCACCGGACATGCAGCAGCTGATTGCTGCTCACATGCTGAAAAATATTTCAGGATTGAAAGCCGATTTGCATCAGTATGATATCGATTTGTTACTGGAAATTCGTTATGATGCCGCTTATATTTATACACGTAGTTATCCGGGCCTGCATGGTTTGCCGGTGGGCAGCAGCGGCCGCGGTGTTGTGCTGCTGAGCGGCGGCATTGACAGTCCGGTAGCCGGGTGGTTAGCGATGAAGCGGGGCGTTACCATTGAAGCAGTGCATTTTCACAGCTATCCCTATACCAGTGAAAAAGCCAAAGAAAAAGTTCTGGAGTTGGCAAAACGGATGGCCAAGTACAGCAATCGTGTTGTAGTGCATATGGTTCCGTTTACCAAGATTCAGGAAGAAATTGCCCACTATTGCCATGATAATATGCGGATTCCCATTATGCGCCGTATTATGGTGCGCATTGCGGAGGCCATCGCACGGCAGAGAGACTGTCTGGCTATTTTTACCGGAGATAACTTAGGGCAGGTTGCCAGCCAGACTATGGAAAGCATTTACGCAATTAATGCTGTAGCATCTATGCCCATTCTGCGTCCTTGCATTACCATGGAAAAAGAAGAAATTATTCGTTTGGCGCAGCAGATTGATACCTATGAAACCTCCATTCTTCCTTACGAAGATTGTTGTACCGTTTTTGTGCCAAAAGAGCCAAAAACAAAACCGAAGGTGAAAGCCTGCGAAAAAGAAGAAGCCAAGCTGGATTTGGATGCATTGATTGCAGATGCAGTTGCCAATACAGAGCGAATCATTATGTATGGCAAAGAAAAACCAGAACGTCGATCAGCGCAATAAAAAAGATATAAACGCTGCAGCTGAGAATTTGCTGCAATAAAAACGGACTGTAAAGCAGCAACCATTCCCGTCTTTCTGTTACCATCGGGAGTTGTCTGGATTTACAGTCCGTTTTTGATTAATAGCCGGCGGCCATCCACATACCCAGCCAGAAAATCAGGGCAATGGCTGCAATGTGCAGAATCCACCAGCCCGGGCGCAAGAATGCCCAGGTGCCGAGAGGATGGTCAGCTTTTTTTAATTGTTCCATGATACTATCACGCTCCTTGTCTTTATCATCTCTCCGTTGATGAAATTTATACTGGAAGCATTTTCTGAAAAATCAAGACGCAAAGAAATAAAAAATATGATACAATAAATAGACAACAATGGGCGGCTTTTTTATAACACGCAAAGAATAATAAGCAAATATAATCAAAGCTGCGCCGGATCATTTTTTTGATGGAGGTATACAAGATGACAATGTTTCGGGAAGTTGAAAATAAGGGATTACCCTGCCATTTATTTGGCTATATTTTAGATGCCGAAGAACAGAATGGTTTTTATGACAGCTTGGATATTTATTTTTCGGCTTTGGGCGATGGTGTGGCTGAAATGGAAATCCCGGTGGCGCCTATGCACTACAATAGCGCCAATATTGTGCATGGCGGTGTGTTTGCAGGTTTGCTGGATTCGGCCATGGGGATGGCAGTGCTGACAAAAAATAAAGCAGGCGTTACCACATCGCTGAATGTCAATTATCTGAAAAGCGCAGGAAAAGGCGATGTTTTGCGGGCAGAAGCCACAGTTACCCATAATGGACGCACCATGATCTATTGCCAAGGCAAAATTTATAATCAGAAAGGTGATTTGCTGGCCACCGGACAGGCGGCATTTTTGGTACAGATAGAAGACTTTGTACAATATTATGCTGATAAACTCAGAGAAAATGGCTATCAGTGATGGAATAGCGTTCTCTCTAATCAAGTGAAAAAATTGTACTGTTGTATGATACTAAAGCAGAACTACTATTGCCTGTTTCTCTCAGCTGGGCAAAGTTGTCCGCTCCGATGGGAGTAGACTATGTCTCAGTCCATTCTAAGTTGGAATGGATGTAATGATAGTTTGGTAGCATGATTTTTTGTTTTTAGAAAGTTCTCCGTTTTGACTATTTATATTTTAACATTAATCTAAAATGAAATATGGGTAAAAAAATACTAGGCTGGGTAAAAAATTAAATAAAAATTTTGAAAAAAATACTTGCCAAAATCTATTTTCTTTGATATACTATCAAGCGTGCTCAGGAGACAAGCGCTTCTGAGTGCAAGCCGGTGTAGCTCAATTGGCAGAGCAGCTGATTTGTAATTATAGAATAAAGGTTTTCAAT
>USPE01000182.1 GCA_900556545.1 uncultured Peptococcaceae bacterium
CAGTCCAAAGGGAAGCAGACCGACAAGCAGATGTCCGGTGAAGGAGGGCAGGCAACAAACAGTCTCCCGATAATGGAGCATTGCAAACAAAATTAGTGCGAAAGACAGCCTAAAATTCGTTTATTCCAACTTGAATTAGCCGAAATTTGGTTAATATGGGTGTTTCACGTGAAACAATTTGAAAATTTCAGCAGGTAATTTATCAACAATCAGCGCCGGTATCGTTTGCTGTTAATGACAGACAAAATATAAAAAATGTAAAGATGGCTTCTTCAGTTTCAAAAGCTGAGGAGGCCATTTTTATTAAAATAAGCATATAAAAATTTTATGCGAATATAGAAAAATCTTACAGGAAAAAGTTTGTTTCTGTTAATAAAATTCGTTATAATAGCAGTAGAATTTGGGAAAGTAAAAGGAAAAGGAGAAACGTATGGTGGCGAAGGGCAAGGAGAAAAGTGTTTTTTTCTGTCAGGAGTGCGGGTATGAAAGCGCCAAATGGTTGGGCAAATGTCCGGGATGCGGAAACTGGAACACTTTTGTGGAAGAAACTGTAAGCAAACAGAAAAACGAAACAGTGCGGTTGTTGCCTTCCAGCGAGCCGATTTCTCTGGAGCATATTTCCCATGATGATTTATTGCGGATTGATACAGGAATTGAGGAATTCAACCGTGTTTTGGGCGGCGGTATGGTGCCGGGCGCTTTGATGCTGCTGGCCGGTGATCCCGGCATTGGAAAATCCACATTGACCATGCAGCTTGCCGGAACCATTCATCTGGATGGAACCATTCTTTATGTATCCGGTGAAGAATCCAGCCAGCAATTAAAAATGCGGGCGCAGCGTTTGTCTGTAAAGAATTCTCAGCTGTTTATTTTAACGGAAAACAATTTATCTGTGATTGAAAAACAAATCCAGAAATTGAAGCCTAAATTATTGATTCTGGATTCCATTCAGACAGTTTATATGCCGGAAATATCGTCGGCGCCGGGCAGTGTCAGCCAGCTGCGGGAATGTACAGGGCGGATTTTGCAATGGGCAAAGGGGCTGGAGATTTCCATTATTGTAGTGGGGCATGTGACCAAGGATGGTTCTGTAGCCGGGCCCAGAGTGCTGGAACACATGGTGGATACCGTATTGTTTTTTGAAGGAGAACGGCACAATCATTTTCGGATTTTGCGGGCATTAAAAAACAGATTTGGTTCTACCAATGAAATCGGTGTTTTTGAAATGCAGGAACATGGACTGCAGGAGATCAGCAATCCATCAGAAATATTTTTATCAGAACGTCCGCAGGGCGCTGTGGGTTCGGTAGTGGTTCCCTGCATGGAAGGCAGCAGACCGGTTTTGGTGGAGCTGCAGGCCCTGGTGGCAGCCAGCCCTTACGGGCAGCCGCGCAGAATGACCAATGGAGCCGATTTTAACCGCACTGCAATGCTTTTGGCAGTATTAGAAAAGAAAATGCGGCTGCCTTTGGGCAATCAGGATATTTTTCTCAATGTGGTGGGCGGTTTAAAAATAGATGAACCGGCAATTGATTTAGGCATTATTGTGGCGCTGGTATCCAGTATGCAAAACCGCCAGATTAAGGATGATGTGATTATATTGGGCGAAGTCGGTTTAACCGGCGAAGTGCGCACCATTAGTTTTTTAGAAAAGCGATTGATTGAGGCAGAAAAAATGGGCTTTCAGACAGCCATTGTGCCAAAGGGAAATTTAAAGCGGGAACAGCAGTATCCGTTAAACGTACAGGGCGTGCGTAATGTATCGGAAGCATTGCAATTGATTTTGGGGGGAGCGTAAATGGAACGAATCTCTGGTAAGAAAAGTGAACTGATTAATTTGCTGAAAAAGACAGCGCCGGGAACACCGCTGCGTGAAGGGCTGGATAACGTGCTGCGGGCAAAAACCGGCGGACTGATTGTATTGACTGACGATGCGGCCATCAACGATTTGGTGACAGGCGGTTTTGTAATAGACTGTCCCTATTCACCGGCAAGCTTATACGAACTGGCCAAAATGGACGGCGCCATTATTTTAAATAA
Organism: uncultured Peptococcaceae bacterium; assembly: GCA_900556545.1. Lineage (GTDB taxonomy): Bacteria > Bacillota > Peptococcia > Peptococcales > Peptococcaceae > UBA7185. Next base: position 2,041 of record USPE01000182.1, read on the forward strand.
AGATGCCACCAAAATTCTGCGGGCCAATGCCCATCTGAATCCGGATCCAAGTGTACCGTCTTTTGAAACAGGGATACGGCATCGTACTGCCGAAAAAGTGGCGCGCCAGCTGGATGTACTGGTGGTATGTATCTCACAGCGCCGTAATGTAATTACTTTATTTAAAGGCGATATCAAATACTATGTAAAAGAAAGCAACGTATTGGTTGGTATGGCCAATCAGGCTGTGCAAACGTTGGATAAATACAAAACAGTTCTGGATAAAGCGTTAAATAATCTCAGTGTGTTGGAATACGACGGAATGGTTTCCATCACAGATGTGGCCAAGGTGCTGCAGCGGGCAGAAATGTTTGCCAGAGTGGAAGAAGAACTCAGCAAATATATCAGTGAACTGGGCTCGGAAGGCCGGCTGATTCAGATGCAGGTGGAAGAGCTGATTGCCAACGTAGACAGGGATGAAGAACGCACTGTGATGGATTATGAAAATTGGGGCGGACAAAAAAGTGTGGATGAAATTTTAAAACGTCTGCGGAATTTGAAAGCAGAGGATTTGCTCCATTTGGATATTTTTGCCCGCGAACTGGGCTATGAAATCGGCAAGGATCAGGACAGCATACTGATTACTCGTGGATATCGGCTTTTGAACCGGATTCCCAGACTGCCGTTTGGCGTTATCCAGAATATGATTCATTACTTTGGTTCCTTTAGCAGGATTCAGCAGGCAACTGTGGAAGAATTAGATGAAGTAGAAGGAATTGGGGAAACAAGAGCGAAGATAATTAAAGATGGATTAAAGCGGATGCGCGACCAAATTTATTCAGAATTTCACTATATTTAACAAAAGGTCAATGTTTTTGTTATCAAATCTTGAAGTTCATTGTGTAAAATAAAATTAGACCTGTGTAAAGAAAAGGTCATTGAAAAACTTGAAAGGAGGTGACAGTAGTTGAAGCATAATGTATTAAAAAGAATTGCACAAATTTTTCTTACGTTATCCGGTGTCATAGCAGTATTTTATGTATCGCCCCTTTTGGCAGTGCCGTTAAGAATGCAGTTCCATTGGTCAGCACAGAGTATTTTGCTTTTGCAGATTGTTTTGGCTGCGGTGGTAGCGCTGTTTTGTTGGTTGATTGCGGTGCCGGTATTGAATAAAATTGTTGCATTGACAAAATGGATTGAAGGAAAATTACAGAAAATGTCCACTCAGGATTTGGTGAGTGGCGCTATTGGTTTGATTATTGGACTTATAGTAGCATTTTTTATTGGCTATGCCTTGTCGTTCCTGCCGATTATCGGGCCGTATATGCCGGTTGTTATGTGTCTTGTTTTTGGATATCTGGGAGCTAGTGTGGGTATTAGAAAACGGGAAGATCTGGTTGCGTTTGTTTCCGGATTGAGCAAAGAAAATAATCGGTTCCGTGTAAAAGGAAAAACAAGGGCTGCAGGGTATTGTAATATGCCCAAAGTATTAGACACGAGTGTAATTATTGACGGAAGAATTGCAGATATCTGCAAAACCGGATTTGTAGAAGGTCCTATCATCATCCCTAATTTTGTGTTGGAAGAATTGCGGCATATTGCTGACTCTTCTGACGCATTAAAACGGGCAAAAGGCCGCCGCGGTCTGGATATGCTGAATATTATCCGCAAGGAGCTGGATATTGAAGTAGAAATATCCAATCGTGATTATGATGATATTGCCGAAGTGGATGACAAACTGGTTCGTCTGGCGCAGGAGCTGTATGGCTGTGTGGTAACCAATGATTACAATTTAAATAAAGTAGCAACGCTGCAGGGTGTTGTCGTATTAAATATTAATGAATTGGCGAATGCCATTAAACCAGTTGTGCTGCCGGGTGAAAAAATGATTGTTACCGTTGTAAAAGACGGTAAAGAACACAATCAAGGCGTGGCTTATCTGGATGACGGCACCATGATCGTTGTAGAAAACGGTCGGCGTTTCATTGGTGAAACCATTGAAGTGGAAGTAACCAGCGTAATCCAGACCAATGCCGGACGGATGATTTTTGGCCGTCCAACCGAAAATAAATAAAATAGTATGTGTTCAAAGGAGGTGCTGTATGGGTGCAATCTGATGCAGAAATGCATTGGTTTTGTCTGCCGTTTGCAGCAGCTCCTTTCGGTGTGTCTGAAAGGTTGTAGTATGATGAAAACTGCAGTGATTATTTTGGCTGCCGGTTTGGGCAAACGCATGCAGGCCGGTTGTAATAAAATGTTTTTGACAATACAGGGAAAAACCGTTCTGGAGCATACAGCACAGGCTTTTCAAAACAGCGATGCCGTTGATGGCATTGTCATTGTAGCCAGAGAAGAGGAACTGGCGCAGGTGCAGCAGATGGTGCCGCAAAAGGTGTATCCCAAAATTATTGGCTATACCGGCGGCGGCAAGGAACGGCAGGATTCGGTATACTGCGGGCTGCAGGTTTTGCCGGAAGCATATGAGCGGGTGCTGATTCATGACGGCGCCCGTCCTATGGTGACCCAGGATTTGATTTTGCGGCTGGGGCGGGCCGTGGTTACCTCTTTTTTTATATTT
>USPE01000183.1 GCA_900556545.1 uncultured Peptococcaceae bacterium
AACAAAACTACATATAAGAATAAAAAACACCTGCATCTATGCACACCGTCACCGCATAACCTATTTATGCTGTATTCATGATCTGTGTGAGCGATTGCAGAGACAGCATTTTTCAATCGGATCATCGGAATAAAAAATAAGAAAAATCGAAACGGCTCTCTGAAATCGACAGGTTTCTCTGCAGCAAAGGCATATAATAGATGAAACAGTTCATTCCGATGGGAGTGTAGAATTATGACTGTTTATATTGATGAAGTGTTTATGGTCAATCTGATTATGGATTGGCTGGTATTATGGACTACTGCACGTATGTTGTCAGTTGCCGGCAATTGGCGGAGATTAGGAAGTGCAGCAATATTTGGAGCCGTATATTCTATTCTGATTTTTTTTCCGGGATTTGTTTGGTTGGCTGCCATGCCGGGAAAAATAATTTGTTCTCTTTTTATGGTTTGGATTGGATTTGGATTTTCGTGTTGGCAAAATTATTTGAAATGTATCGTATATTTATATTTTGTATCTTTTGTTTTAGGTGGAGCTTCTATTGCTGCAATGTATTTGTTTGGTCAGCAATTTATACAAACCTGGAATGGAATTGCTTTGGTGCAAATTGATTTTCAGTTATTCTGGTTAGTGATAGCCGCTCTTATGGTACTGGGAGCAGGATTTTTGCTGCGTCAGCAATTAAGGCGGGATATTTCAGCCATGCCTGCAATCCTAAAAGCACAGATTTTTTTAGGGGAGCGAAACATTACCATCAGCTTGTTGGTTGATACAGGAAATTGTCTGGTAGATCCGCTGAGTGCAAGACCCGTTATTGTTGCAGAACAGAATGCTATGTTGTCATTGTTTCCGGAAAATTTTTGCCAGTTATTGCAGCAGACAGCCGGCGGTGCAGAGCTGCTGTTATTATCGGCTCAGCAGACAGAGCTGGCTGGAAGGTTGCGGTTAATTCCTTACCGTGCAGTGGGGCAGCAGGGACTATTGTTAGGGATACGGCCTGACACAATTATTTTACAATATGGCGCAAAACAGATACAGCATACCAATATTATTGTAGCATTGTCCAATCAAAAATTTTCTCCGTATGGAACCTATCAGGGATTGGTTCAGCCAGAGTTACTTTAAGAGAGGGGCATAAGGTTATGAAGCTATCAGAAAAGGTTAATTTATTTTTGGCTTGGATGGTGAAAAAATTACATCTGCAGGAGGAGGTGTATTATGTTGGCAGCAGTGAAACACTGCCGCCGCCTTTAAAGCCGGAAGAAGAACAGCAGCTTTTGCAACAACTGGAACAAGATAATGAAGCGGCAAGAGCTGCTTTGATTGAGCATAATCTACGACTTGTGGTGTATATTGCTCGTAAGTTTGAAAATACCGGCATTCCTGTGGAAGATTTAATTTCGATTGGAACCATTGGATTAATCAAAGCGGTTAATACGTTTGATCATACAAAAAAAATAAAGTTGGCAACCTATGCTTCTCGATGTATCGAAAACGAAATTTTAATGCAGTTGCGCCGTACCAGCCGCATGCGTTATGAAGTTAGCCTGGATGAGCCTTTAAAAATTGATTACGATGGAAATGAACTGCTGTTGTCAGATGTTATGGGTACGGAAGAAGATACCATTTATCAACATATCGAAAAAGACATTGATCACTCTTTGCTGCAATTAGCCATGTCAAAATTATCCCGGCGTGAACAGACCATTGTAGAATTGCGGTTTGGCTTAAAAGGCAGAGAAGAACGGACTCAAAAAGAAGTTGCAGATTTACTGGGTATTTCTCAATCCTATATTTCCCGCCTGGAGAAAAAAATCATCAGCCGTTTGCAACGAGAATTTCAAAAATTAGAATAGCTGATAACAAATACGAAATGAATACTAATTTTTGTTGTAAAAAATAATCGGACATTCTTATCTTTTTGTAGTATAATAGTAAACATATGAAAAATCAGGATAGTGAGTGGGTGTTACAAAATGAGAATCGCAATCTGTGATGACAGTTTACTATTTTGCCAGCAGTTAGCTGATTTGATAGCACAGGAGCAGCTGGAACCAGAACAGGATAGTGTGCTGCTTTTTTCCAGCGGAGAATTACTGTTGCAGCAATTTGAAAAAAAGCATCCCTTTGATCTTATTTTTTTGGATGTGGAGATGGGGCAGGGCCTTTCCGGTATGGAAACTGCAGCGGAAATTCGTCGGCTGGACGACACTGTGATGTTAGTGTTTGTGACAGCCTACCCTGATTTTGTGTTCAAAGCTTTTGATGTGCAGGCTATGCACTATTTTGTAAAGCCAGTGGAGCAGCAGGAATTTCATCGTTTATTTCAACGCTGCCGTCGTAAATATTATGATGAAGCATATCGTCTGCCTTTTCGGACCCGCAATGCCCGCGGGCAGGAAGAATTGCTTTTGTTGATGGTAAAAGATATTGTTTATATCGAAAGTTATTTACGAAAATTACGTGTGCATACTGTTTATGGACATGATTTTGAAATTGTCGGAAAAATATCTGATATGGAGCATTTGCTTTGCTCTCGCGGTTTTATTCGCATCCATAAAAGTTATTTAATCAATTTGAGATATCTGTATCTGATAGAGAGCGACCAGCTGGTGTTGGCGCATAGTCCGGAGAAATTTTTTACAACACTGCCTTTATCCCGTCGCAAACGGGATCAGGTGAAAAAAGCGTTCTTGCAATACAAAATGGATGATTTATAGATAATTGATAAGAGAGCCAAAAAGATTGGGCACAGCTGTGTTCAATCTTTTTTTATGAAGTTTTTATTTTTGGTTGAATGAACGCCTCTGGAAGATAGAAAACGTATAATTAAAATGATGGAAACGGTCAATCTGTTAAGCAGTATGGTCAGAAGGTAGATGATATGCTGTCTTTCGTCAAGTATTGCGTTGTCGAACATACAAATTTTCTCTCGGTTTTGTTTTGCGTACTGGGTTTTTGTGGTATGATATAAAACAGTAAACAAGTATGAAAAACAGAAGGTGAGCGTGAGCGTTTATGATAGAAAAGAATCTCTGGAAGCAAAGCCACAGTCATCGCGGGCTTCTGGCAGCCAGCAGTATTTGCGGGATTTTATGCGCAATTGCAATTGCCGGTCAGGCTTTTACACTGGCCCAGATTATCGCAGCAGTTTTTTTGCAGGCAGCTTCTTTGGAATCGCTGTTGCCGCAAATGATACAATTATTCATATTGGTGACCCTGCGAGTTGTTTTGCAAATATTAGAGGAACAGCTTTCTTTTTTATTGGGGCAAAAGGTGCAATATGATTTGCGTAAGAGTATGCTGCAAAAAATAGACAAAATGGGTCCGGTGGCTTTGCGTCAGGAAGAAAAAGGGAGAATCCTTTATTTGCTGAATGAAGGTATCGGCACTTTAGAGAGCTATTTTAGCAAATATTTGCCGCAGCTGTTTCAGTCTTTGGTGATTCCGGTGTTGTTTTTGTGCATTGTTATGCCCCGTGACACCATGTCTGCGGTGATTTTACTGGTGACAGCGCCGTTAATTCCTTTTTTTATGATGCTGATTGGAAAGTGGACCAATAAAGTCAATGCCCGGCAATGGCATATTATCAATCGGCTCAGCGGCTATCTGCACGATGTGATGGCTGGTTTAACCACATTAAAGCTGATGAATCGCAGTGCGGGGCAGGCTCAAAAAATTGAGCAGGTTGGCCAAAATTATGCCCAGGCTACGTTGGCTGTATTGCGCTGGGCCTTTCTATCGTCCCTGGCGCTGGAGCTGTTTACCACCATCAGTATTGCGTTGGTATCAGTGGGATTGGGGTTGCGGTTGGTAGAAGGACAGCTGGATTTTGCCACGGCATTTTTTATCTTATTGATTGCCCCGGAGTTTTATCAGCCGCTGCGTTCTTTGGGCGGGCATTTTCACACCAGCTTGAATACCAGAGAAGCAGCTGCAGATATTTTTGCTTTTTTGAACCAGCCAGTGATTACAGAAGCGGTAGCTGTGGATAGCAGTCAGCAGGCAGCCATCTTGCTGCAGCAGGTGACAGTTACCTATCCTGGCGGGCAAAAGCCCGCTTTGCAGCAAGTCACCTTTGCCGTACAGCCCGGGGAAATTGTAGCTTTGGTGGGCAGCAGCGGCAGTGGAAAAACAACTGTTTTGAATGTGATACAAGGATTTATAAAACCGCAGCAGGGTTCTGTCAGTGTGCAGGAGCAGCCGGCAGTGATTCAGCAAAAACCTTATATTTTTGCCGGCACCATACTGGATAATCTGCGGTTTGGCAACGAAACCATTTCTGATGAAACAATCGGGGAAATTTGTGAACAAACAGGATTGTCTGCATTATTAAAACGGCTGCCCGATGGTTTACAAACCCCAGTGGGGCAGGGCGGCGCCGGATTATCCGGCGGTCAGAAACAGATGATTGCCATGGTGCGGGCTATTTGCCAGCAAAAAAATATTATTTTATTTGATGAAGCTACTGCCAATCTGGATTTGCTGACAGAGCAGCAGCTAAACCGGGGATTGCGGCAGTTATTACAGCAGCGTACTGCTTTGCTGGTGGCTCATCGGTTGTCTACCATGCAGATGGCAGA
>USPE01000184.1 GCA_900556545.1 uncultured Peptococcaceae bacterium
CAACCGGTTACAACATAGTCCAAAGCCAATTTATAAGGAACGCCTTTTGCCAGATACATTGGGATGATTTCTTCGTCATTGAACAATTTTGGGTAACCCTGACCATCTTTGATAACCTCTACAACATGGTGCAGGAATTTTTCCGGCGTACCGGCATGGATGCGTACAGCCAGGTCAGGATAGTTGATAGGCACACCCTGTTTGGATTCCAGAATCAGATAAGATAAGTCATTGGTTGCATCCTGACCATCTACGGTCTGACCACCAATGGTAACACCTTCAAAGTGAGCGTAGCCTTCTGTGAAGGAACCACCGGCCGGGCTAACCAAAATAACCATAGCTTCGGACATATTTACCCAGGTGCTTTCCAGTAGTTCGCGGGCTTCATCACGAGTGATGCGACCTTCTTCAATATCTTTTTTATAGTATGGATATAAAATCTGGTCCAAACGTCCCAAGCTCAGAGAACCTGCTACCAGCTGTTCCAGACGAGTAAACATGTAAGCAAACCATTCACTCTGCAATGCTTCCTGGAAGGTTTCTGCCGGATATTCTGGTACACGACGGCAGATTTTTGCAATTTTTTGCAGTTCTGCTCTACGTGCTTCTGGAGTAGCCGGGTCATTTGCCTGACGTTCTGCTTCATCGGCATAACGGTTTGCCCATGTTACGATCGCATCACAACTAATGATGCAGGAATTCAGGAATACACCTTTTGTCATCAAATCACGCGGATGGTCGATTGCAGCCAGACGTTTCTGGGCATCTTCTTTGATTGCTTTCATACCACGTTTAATAACTTTTTCCCAGTCGGTTACCCAGTTTTGGGAAGAACGGTTGTTACCGGAAGAAAATACAATCCCGGCCTGATAGTAAATATTATCTTTGTTTGGACCATAGATAACTCTGCGGGTTTCTTCCGGCAAAATTGCTTCATAAGCTTCTGGGAAAGATTTGTGGTTCCAGTATGGCGCTACTTCTTCATCCAGAACTCTTCTGTCTTCTTCTGGCACAATGTAAGCTGCGTCAGCACGGTCGCACAGGTTTGCACCGCCTACCAGGTTCATATAACCACCGTCTACTTCTGGATGCAGCGTACCGCAGCGGCCTGGTCTGCTTTCTACACGACCAACAATTAAATCATCCGGGCCGATATATACCGGCATTTTTTCCGCCATATTTTTCAGAGCCAATGCATAACGCAGTTCCATTGGTTTGTCTTCGGTTTCCCGCATAGATTCTGTAAAGTATTTTGCTCTGTCGGTACACAGCATGATTGGTGTTTTGCGTACTGCATCCAACCGTTTAAAAGTTCTTTCCCTTTTTGGGTCTGTGTTGGTCATAAAACCTTTTTCCAACCAGTCTTCCTGTGGGGTAAATACTTTTTCACAACATCCCATAATAAAACTCCTCCTTAAAACCAATCAAATTATAAATTCATTGCATATTATTATTAGCTCTATCCTTTTGCATAATCTCATTTTATATGTTTTATTCACTTTTGAGAAATACCTATTGGCACACATCATTTTCAGTCCATATTCATTTTTTCTATACCTACTAACATTCTTTGACATAATTTTCACAACAAAAAATCTCTAATCCATCAGGCTATTCATTTTTGTCATATCAGTACAATACTGTACAACAATTTTTTGATTTTGGCCAAGCATCCGGTTATGCATTTTATTGTAGTCTCATTTTAGGGCTGTGTTCTACAATAAATAAAAATAGCACCTGCCATATCGACAAGTGCTATCTCATATTCTGTATTCTATTGAATATTACTCATCGGCAATGCCCTTCAGCTCTTCCAAACTTTTGCCGATTGCTTCTCCGCGTTCCATTTTTTGAATGGAGCGTTCTAACCGCTCCATATTGGCTTCACTATAAAACGGATCTACATTAATTTCAAACGGAATCCGCTGTTCTCTTGCTACTTTTGTTGCAAAAATAGTAAACGCAGTTGTCATACTCATTCCCATATCTTTGCACGCCTGCTCCATTTTTTTCTTTAACTCCGCATCCATACGGAAATTAACCATTGCCTGTGTCATACTATCACGCTCCTTTACTAATAGTATACTCATCAGTAAAGCATTTGTAAAGAATATGATTTACAAATTTGATGAAACCGCGTATGCTTCCCCTGTAATCTGCTGATAATCTTCTGCAAGGCTATTCATTTTTGTCATATTCAATCTGTTGCTTATGACGATTAAGTATTTTTCAATTAGGCTATAATCAGATAAACTATTCGTATAGGATATAATGTACTCAACATAACAATTTAGGAGATGATACTTATGACAGCAGAAAAAGGTTTGGTATTTAACATTCAAAAATACTGCGTTCATGACGGCCCGGGAATTCGCAGTATTGTGTTCTTTAAAGGTTGTCCGTTGGCTTGCAAATGGTGTTCTAACCCTGAAGGCATGGCTGTGGAACCGGAAATTTCTTATAAAAAGAATAAATGTATCAAACTGGAGCAATGCGGCTATTGCGTAAAAGTTTGCAAACAGAATGCCATCACCGCTGATGCTGACGGTGTTGCGCAAATTGACCGTCAAAAATGTAATGGTTGTATGGCCTGTGTAAACGCATGTCCTGCTAAAGCCATTGAGCAGATGGGACGATGGATGACTGTAGAAGAAATTTTAGAAGAAGTTACCGCTGACCAGACATTTTATAAACGTTCCGGCGGCGGTATGACCTTAAGCGGCGGCGAACCGTTATTACAGGCAGATTTTATAGTAAAACTATTAAAACAGGCCCACGAAGATGGATTAGAAACTGCCATTGAAACGACAGGCTGCGCACCTTGGGAAAAAATTGAACCAGTATTCCGTCAGTTGGATTTCATTCATATGGATATCAAATCGGTAGATCCTGTAAAACACAAAGCATTTACCAATCAGGATAATGCCCTGATTATGGAGAACTTTGCAAAACTGTGCGCTGCATTCCCTGATAAACCAATTGTAGCCCGTACTCCGGTCATTCCTGGTTTTAATGATACACTGGAAGAACTACAGGCCATTGTAGATTTCATCAATGAAGCAGGCGGCAATGCCAAAAATCTGCAATATGAATTACTGCCATTCCATAACTTTGGCAGTAGTAAATACGAATTCCAGGGAAAACCTTATGCCTTTGAAGGCTATAAAAATATGGATAAAAACTTTGTAAGCGAATTGAGAAGCAAACTGAAATCCACTGTTCCTATTCTTGAAGTAAGATAATAAAACACAAAATATAAGAGCTATAGCTGATAAATTTTTCTTTTTTATCAGCTATAGCTCTTATTTCGTTACATAGTAGTTTTATAATACCTGTTTCACCAAACAGCTATGTCCATTCTTAAATGTTTTCTAGTTTTTCCATTGCGAAAAATAATCCCCAATGATATGATAATTGCAAATAGTTTTTATTATGGTAAAAGGGGAAGTTTATATGCGTCTGGAACAGTTACAATATTTTCTTGAAATTGCACACACAAAATCCATCAGCATTGCAGCGGAGCACTTGTACGTCACCCAACCAGCTTTAAGCCGCGCTATCAAAGCGCTGGAAGATGAGTTGGGGGTAATTTTGTTTACCCGTACCGTAGAAGGAGCATTTCTGACCAAAGAAGGAGAAACACTTCTTCCTGAAATTTTAGAAATACTGCAAAAAACAAAACTTTTACAAAATCATGCTGCACAGCTTTCCAGCCATCCGACACAAATCAAACCTGTTACCAAATTGCATATTCTAACTCTTTCCACACTGGCCGACACACTCTTTGTGCCCGCTATTACCCAGCTGCAGCAAAAGCATCCCGACACCATGATCACCATTTCCAATTTAAAATTAAACTCTTTCTCTGAACAGTTGGACTCCAGTGATTATGATATGATCGTTGTCACCGATATTGCCGATTTACTGCAACCTCTGTTTGCCAATTTGCAATTTTACCAGGAAGAACTGTTTTTTGAAAATTACTTTGCGGTTGTACATCATCAACACACTTTGGCCATGAAAAAATCCATTTCATTTGCAGAGGCATTCGCCTATAAAGTGATTATGCCGCAAAATGGTCTGCCAATGGATGCATTATTAGATAAATTAGTGCCGGAACAAAAAAATCCTCAGCTTTTCATGCAGAGTAATAATGCTCGTATTACAACGGCTGCTCTTTGTCAACAACAAGCTGTGCTGATTACCACTGGCGCCATTATTCAACAGGATTATTTGAAAAATCCCGAATTGACCATGATACCCATTAAGGAAATCCACGGCAATTGTTTTGCATTATACGACCCGGAGCACCCATATAGCCATCTGTTACGCGCTTTATTAATCAACCTGAAGGCAAGCCGTCTCACAATTTAAGCATCCAGTCGCAAAGGAGTATTTTTATGCATTTAGAACAATTACAAGCCATTTTAGAAGTGGCTTCCACCGGATCCATCAGCGCAGCAGCCAGAAATCTTGAAACCAATCAGCCGTCTTTAAGCCGCACCATCAAAACATTAGAAAAAGAACTGAATGTTAATTTCTTTGAACGCACATCAAACGGCGTGCAACTTACAGAGGCTGG
>USPE01000185.1 GCA_900556545.1 uncultured Peptococcaceae bacterium
TTTATCACCGGGCTCAGATACGGTATGAGCCGCAAGCCATAATCCTGCGCAAAATTACGGGCTTCTTCATAATCCTGGAGTGGCACCAGCGCCGCAGCGTTTCCGTCCGCAGGCATCATGCCAGCCCGCCTCACGATCTTTTCTTTCATCTCGTCTAAGTTATAGAACCAAAGCTCCAGCATCTGCTCGTTCTCGCCACCGCCATCTTTATCATCATTACGCCCAGGCTCCTCAACCGGCCTCGGTTTCCGTTTATAACTTTGGATCATCAGTTCTTCCAGTTTTTGTCGTGATAATTTCTGACCGGACAGACTGGGTACATAACCGATATTGGCTGCTACTGATAAATGCGGGAATAAGGCAGCGCCTTGGATGACATATCCTATTTTTCGTCGTAATGTGATCAAATCTGTTTTGGCGGTATCTTGTCCTAACACCAGCACTTGCCCTGTGGTAGGCAACAGCAGACCGTTTATCAGCTTTAGCAAAGTTGTTTTTCCGCCGCCGGAAGAACCAACAACGCTGAGAAATTCTCCGGCTGCAATGTCTAAATCCAGCGGCTGCAATGCGTAAGTATCTCCATACCGTTTGCTGGTTTGGATAAATTGAATGATAGGTGCGGACATTATTCAATCAGTCCTTTGGACTGCAAAAATTGAGAAGCAATATCGCTTTCTAACGCATGCTCTGTATTTAATTGATAATTCATCTGCATCATTTCTTCGTTGCTGATCAAGCCGTTCATCAGTTCTAATACTTCCTGTAATTCGGGATGGGCCTGCAATACTTCATTGCGGATGACAGTGGAGCAGCGATAGTCAGCAAAAAAGTGCTGGTCATCTTCCAGTGTCTGCAATCCAAATTCAGCAATCTGGGAATCGGTGGTATAAGCATTGAGCACATCACATTTTTCTTCCGTTAATGTTTGATACTTTAATCCCTGGTCTACCTCAGCGGTATCTTTAAAGTTTAAATTATAAGCTGCACACAAAGCATTGTAGCCGTCCGCCCGTTCAAAGTAATCAAAGTTGGCGCCAAATACCAGCTGATCACTGACAGCTGCCAAATCAGAGATGGTTTTTAACTGATATTGTTCTACTGTTTCAGCGCGCAATGCCAGTGTATAGGTATTTTCAAAACCATAGAGCCCAATCCAGCTCATGTCGTACTTTTCGTTGTATTGTTTGTTTAGTTCTTCAAATACATAGTCGGCATCATCATTTTCTTCATTTTTTAAAACCATCAGCCAGCCGGTACCGGTATACTCCGGATATAAATCCATCTCGCCGCTTTCCATAGCCACCTGGATGTTGCTGGTGCCGCCAGCAGTGGCTTCCAGCCGTTCTACAGTCAAATCAGTTTTAGCTTCAATAAGCTGGGCAAGGATTTCTTGCAGGATTAGCTGTTCCGGAACGGGTTTACAACCAATACGGATAGGCTGGGAGTCGGCTTGTTGATTGTTGTTGCCGCAACCGGCAAATGCAGTCAGGGCAAAACAGCAAAGCAGCAGAAGTGCAATGATTTTTTGTAATTTGTTGGGTTTGTACACCATGATATTAACTCCTTTTTTTGTTTTTTACAGGTAACTTTCCATTTACGCGCAGTGTAACACGTTTTTCTACCTGTCCCAGTAAAATATCGCACAACAACGCAATGGCAGCAATCATGAAACTGCCCAGATAGGTCATAGGCCATTGTACGGTGGTAATACCGCGGTAAATAGCCACGCCTAAGCCGCCGGCACCAATGAAAGAAGCGATACCGCAGGTGGCAATTACCATTACAACCATATTGCGGATACCTGCCATAATCACAGGCAGTGCCAAAGGCAGTTTAATTTTCCATAAAAGCTGCCAGGCAGTGCTGCCCATACCTGTGCCTGCTTCCAAAATGACAGGGTCGATATTGGTTAGTCCGGCGTAGGTATTGCGTACAACTGGCAGCAGTGCATATACGGTAAGGGCGATAATGGCAGTTTGGTCGCCAATGCCGGTAAAAGGCATTAAAAAACCAAACAAGGCGATAGATGGGATTGTATAGATAAAATTCACAGTTCCCAGAACTGGAATGGAAAGTTTGTTTTGCTGCGCAATCAGAATTCCCAGCGCCAGCCCGATAATCAGTGCAAATGTGATGGAGATTGCAGAGAGCTGCAGGTGTTCAATCAGCAGTTTATGAAAAAAATCCTGCCGTGTTTGGTAAAGTTGGAACATTTCTTGAAACAACGGCGCTCACCTCCCTGTTAAGATTCATGTTCTGCTAATGAAAAAGCCAGTATACTATTTCCGGCGGGTTTTTACAGTACGTGATATCGTGTCATTCATACAAAATAATACGAAATATGCCTTTCACTGCTAATTTTGTCTATCATTAATGGTAACAGATTGTAAAAAAAATACAAGTGTAAATAAAAGCGAATTTGTATGATTTTTTTGACGGATTTTATAAAAAATTTTGAATAGAATAGGCTGAAAAACTGACAATAGACAAGTTTTTTATACAAGATGAATCAAATTTCTGCCCTGATTGCATTGTGGGAGTAAAAGGATTTTATAAAAAGAAAAAGCTTCTTGAAATTTATGGAAATTATGATATAGTAAAACAGAAATAAAGAAAAGCCGCATCCTTTGTGGGAAAGATGCAGCCTTTCATTTGATTATGCTGATTTATGCGTACTGTAATGGTTTCATTGGTGAATTATGGTGAATCCTGATTTTTACAGAACATCAGAACCGGAAGTCCCGTTGTCCTTCTTCAATTTTGTGCAGGTTTTCTTCACAAATTCTGTGTTTGGTCGGGTCTGTAATTTTGGGCAGCTGGTTGGCAATTACTTTTTCGCCCACTGCTTTGGTTTCCGGAGAAGCGTAGTCTTCCAAATATTCTTTTAATGTCATTAATGCATTTGGATGACAGAAATTATGAATCTCTCCTGTTTTGGCAAATTCCATAAAACGGTCGCCGGTGCGGCCTGCCCGGTAGCATGCGGTACAGAAGCTTGGAACATAACCGGTATCTAACAGCCAGTGAATGACTTCATCTAAAGAGCGGGTATCGCTGACATCAAATTGTGTTGTATCTTCTGGACGAATTTCTTCGGTATAACCGCCGACACTGGTGCGGGAACCGCCGGAAATTTGAGAGATGCCCAGATCCAGCACCCGTTCTCTGGATTTTTGAGATTCACGGGTGGATACAATCATGCCGGTATATGGTACGGCGATTCTTAATACAGCAACAATTTTGGCGAAGGTATCATCGTCAATGGCATTGCTGAATGTGTCAGGGTCAATATCATCAGCAGGACAGATTCTTGGTACGCTGATGGTATGTGGTCCTACGCCGTAAACAGCTTCCAAATGTTCCGCATGCATCAGAATGCCGACAAAATCATAACGATACATATTCAGTCCGAACAATACACCGCAGCCTACATCGTCAATCCCGCCCTGCATAGCGCGGTCCATTGCTTCTGTATGGTAAGCATAGTCAGATTTTGGTCCAAAGGGATGCAGTTCTTCATAGCTTTTTTTGTTGTAGGTTTCCTGGAACAGAATATAGGTGCCGATGCCTGCTTCTTTTAATTTGCGATAGTTTTCTACAGTGGTGGCAGCAATGTTTACGTTTACACGACGGATTTCGCCGTTTTTATGTTTGATACTGTAGATGGTATCAATACATTCCAGAATGTATTCGATTGGGTTGTTGACCGGGTCTTCGCCAGCTTCCAGCGCCAGACGTTTATGGCCCATATCCTGTAATGCAGTAACTTCTGCTACGATTTCTTCCTGAGTCAGTTTTTTACGGGTGATGTGCTTGTTTGGTCCGTGGTAAGGACAGTATACGCAGCCGTTGATGCAATAGTTGGACAGATATAATGGCGCAAATAAAACGATACGATCGCCGTAAATTTCACGTTTGATTTTTTTAGCCAGTGTGAACATTTTTTCATTCAATTCTGGAATATCACATTCCAGCAAAACGGCAGCTTCACGGTGGCTTAATCCTTTGCAGTCAGCAGCGCGCTGAATTAAAGAATCGATCAATTCATAATTATGTTTATTTTCCTGTGCATAAGCCAGGGAATCTAAAATTTCCTGGTCATCAATAAATTCAGTAGCAACGGCAGATTTTGGATTATACATAATAAACTCCTCCTATGATTGAAAAGCCGGAAGTATACTGTGGCCCAAATCAAGTGCGACAGTGCGTCCTTCTTTTTCTATTAAAGTTGTAATTTCGGCGCGATAATCGGCCATAGAATTGCGGGTGTTTAATTTTCCCGGATAAATTTGATATAACGTTCGGAATGCTTCCGGACTGACATTGGGCATGATGACATTGGCACCGGCCCGCAGAGCAAGCTCCCGTCCTTGCGGATGGAGAGATGCAAGGGAGGTAGTGGCTGGCAGCAAAAGCCAGGGCATAAACAGCCGCGCGGTTGCCAGCATTTTGATTGTCATAGAAACACTGCCGGTATGATTTTGCCTCAATGGCGTTTCGGGATGGGGGATGAATGGTCCCATTCCGCTCATGTCGATATGCATTTCTTTCATCAGCTGC
>USPE01000186.1 GCA_900556545.1 uncultured Peptococcaceae bacterium
GGAAATGCTGATATCGGTATGGTAGGAATCAATAAAATCTCCGGTAATGGCGATGATGTCCGGTTGTTGTTGGGCTGTTGCTTCTAATAATTGGCTTTGCTGCTCCCCGAATGCAGTGTTGTGCAGGTCGGAAATCTGTACGATGGTAAATCCCTGCAATGCCGGCGGCAGGGTGTCATCGGCAATGGTGTACCGAGTAACGCCGAAGGTGGTGTTGCTCCAGTAAAGATGAATGCCGCAGAGTGCAAAAAGCAGGCATACCATAAACAGGATGGGTTTTCTGGTTTTTGATACGGTTTTTGGTAATGGCAAGATGCGCTCCTTTCTAAGGCTGACAGCTTTCGGACAGGGGCTGGGCGTGCTGGTGGCAGACTGCGCCCTGCTGCTTGGTCAGATAATGGTTGCCCCAGTCGCACATGGCATGCAGCACCGGTGTCAGGGAATTGCCCAAATCGGACAGCTGATATTCTACTTTGGGCGGCACCACCGGATAGACAGTGCGGATGATCAGGCCATCGGCTTCCAACTCCCGCAGCTGCTGAGTCAGCATTTTGGGCGTGGCTTGGGGCAAAAGTTTTTGCAGTTGATGAAAACGCAGGGTTTTGTCGATAAGATACCACAAAATTAAGGTTTTGTATTTTCCGCCAATTAGCTGCAGGGTGGCTTCTACCGGGCAGTGAAAGCTGTTGGGACAGGTTTTGTGCATGAAAAATCCTCCTCATAAAATGGGTGACACTATCTTTTTAGATAGTATGTTACTATAAAGTACATTCTTGAAAAAATGAATATCAATGTTAGAATTATAGCATAAGATGGGCAAGGTCTCAACGGTGCTACCAGCTGTATGAAGAAGCAAAAGGCAGTGCATAATAAGCGGAGGTGTAGTTGCCGTGGGAAAATATTAATTCCTATTGACTTAGTAGGTTAAAAGAGTGATAATAGGAGCATGGAAGAAAACATAGACGAAGATGGAGGAATGTACTATGCTGGAATTGAAAAAGATTACTTTTTCAGCAGATGAAAAAACAATTCTGCATGATGTAGATTTAATTGTGCCTGACGGTGAACTGCTGGCGATTACAGGGCCTAACGGAGGCGGAAAATCCACGCTGGCGCGGATTATTGCCGGTATTGAAAAGCCGGACAGCGGCCAGATTTTATGGAATGGTCAGGATATTACCCAGATGTCCATTACTGATAGAGCCCGTTTGGGTTTGGGGTATGCTTTTCAGCAGCCGGTGCGGTTTAAGGGCATTTCTGTTTTTGAATTGTTGAAGCTGGCTGCCGGCGGAGATTTGACCATTGCCCAGGCCTGCGATTATTTAAGCCAAGTGGGGCTGTGTGCGCGGGAATATGTGGATCGCATGGCAGATGGCAGTTTATCCGGCGGGGAACTGAAACGAATTGAAATTGCCACCATTCTGGCCCGCAAGGTAAAGCTGGCAGTGTTTGATGAGCCGGAAGCGGGCATTGATTTGTGGAGTTTTCAGAATTTGATTCAGGTCTTTGAAGATTTGCAGAAAAAACAGCAGGAGTCCATTGTGATTATCTCTCATCAGGAGCGGTTGTTAAAAATTGCCGACCGGATTGTGGTTATTGAAGGTGGACGGGTTGCAGCCCAGGGCGATGCACAGAAGATTCTGCCCGATTTGCTGCAGCAGAAACCATGCTGTAAAGCTGGACGGGGGTGCTGAGATGGGACAGGAACATTTATCATGGAACGTAACAGGGACAACCGGATTGGCTGCCCAACAGGAACATCAGGGGATTGATATGGCGCAGCAGCATTTGCTGCGGGAGATTGCCGGATTAAACGGTATGCCGGACGGTGCTTTTAATATTCGGGCCAACGGTGCTACAGCGCAGCGGCAGAGTTCTGCCCATGTAAAAATTGTAGGCAAAACAGATGTGCAGGGCATTGATATTTATGTAGAACCGGGAACAAAGGATGAGGTTGTTTATATTCCGGTTGTGATGAGCCAAAGCGGCATTCAGGAACTGGTCTACAACGATTTTCATATTGGCGCCGGTGCTGATGTAACCATTATTGCCGGCTGCGGCATTGACAACTGCGGCCATGAGGACAGCCAGCATGATGGGATTCATACCTTTTATTTGGACAAGGGTGCCCGTGTTAAATATGTGGAAAAGCATTATGGCTGCGGCGCCGGTGACGGCGGACGGATTATGAATCCGCAGACAGTGGTGGAAATTGGTGAGGACGGCTACATGGAAATGGAAACTGTGCAAATTAAAGGGATTGATTCCACCAGACGTGTTACCAAGGCTACTTTGCAGAAAAATGCTACCTTTGTGGTAACGGAGCGGTTGATGACCCATGGTCAGCAGAATGCCATCAGTGAATTTGAGGTGATGCTGGCCGGGGAAAATTCTGGTGCCCATGTAGTTTCCAGAGCGGTGGCGCGGGAGCAGTCCACCCAGCAGTTTATCTCTCGGATTTACGGTGAAGCGCCCTGCAGTGGACATACCGAATGCGATGCCATTATTATGGATGATGCCAAAATCAGCGCCATTCCGGAAATTAAGGCCAACTGTCCGGATGCATCGCTGGTGCATGAAGCGGCCATCGGCAAAATTGCCGGCGAGCAGATTATCAAGCTGATGACACTGGGCCTAACTGCCGCAGAAGCGGAAGAACAGATTATTGAAGGATTTTTGAAATAGTCTTTACTACAGAATCTGTCCTCGCCGTTGTGGATGAGGGTAGGGTTTTTACAAACTATATAAAATGCCTTCCGGATTCAAGTTTGTCGGCTTGAAAAAACCGGAAGGCATTTTTAGATAGCGCTGTCATATGAAATGGGGTAATCGGCTAATATGGAAATCGGATAGGCGCTTGCTATATCTGTTAGAAGTTTGCCGTATCTGCCATGGAATGATTGGGATGCAGGCAGTTGATCAACATACAGAAGCAATGCTGCCGATGAACGTAAGCTGTCAAGCAGTTTAATAGATGCCCTGGGTCAGCATGGCATCTGCCACTTTTTCAAATCCGGCAATGTTGGCGCCTATAATATAGTTGCCCGGTTGGTTGTACCGCTGGGCTGCATCGGCGCATTTTTGGAAAATATGCACCATAATATTTTGCAGCTCTTTGTCCACTTCCTCTGCGGACCAGAACAGGCGCTGGCTGTTTTGGCTCATTTCCAGAGCAGATGTGGCTACGCCGCCTGCATTGGAGGCTTTGCCCGGCAAAAACCATATGCCGTTTTGCAGAAAATAATGGGCTGCTTCCGGTGTGGTGGGCATGTTGGAGCCTTCGGCCACAGCCTGACAGCCGTTGGCTACCAATGTTTTGGCATCTTCCAGTCCGATTTCGTTTTGGGTGGCGCAGGGCAGTGCGATATGGCAGGGAATGCTCCAGGGCTGTGCATTGGCAAAGAATTGTGCAGTCGGGATTGTTTTTGTATATTCTTGAATACGGCCGCGGCGCACTTCTTTGATTTCTTTCAGCAGGGGCACGTTGATGCCGTTGGGATCATAGATATAGCCGGAGGAATCGCTGGCTGTCACCACACGGGCGCCCAGCATCTGAGCTTTTTCGGCGGCATAAATGGCCACATTGCCCGATCCTGATATGACAATGGTTTTGCCGTTAAAATCCTGCTGGTGGGTGCGCAGCATTTCGGCGGTGATATAAATCAAGCCATAGCCGGTTGCTTCGGTGCGCATCTGGGAGCCGCCGTAGGAAACTCCTTTGCCGGTCATAACGCCTTCGTATTGGCCGGTAATTCTGCGGTATTGACCGTATAAATAGCCGATCTCTCTGCTGCCGACGCCGATATCTCCGGCAGGCACGTCCATATCTGCGCCAATGTGCCGATACAGTTCTGTCATAAAGCTCTGGCAGAAGGACATCACTTCTCGGTCTGATTTTCCTTTGGGGTCAAAATCAGAGCCGCCTTTGCCGCCGCCGATGGGCAATCCGGTGAGGGAGTTTTTGAAAATCTGTTCAAAGCCCAGAAATTTGATGATGCCGGGGTTTACCGACGGATGAAAACGCAGACCGCCTTTGTATGGGCCTACAGCGCCGTTAAATTGTACGCGGTAGCCGTTGTTTACGTGTACATTGCCCTGGTCGTCCAGCCAGGGAACGCGAAAGCTAACCATGCGTTCGGGAACGATCAGCCGTTCCAGCAGCGCATTGGAGCGATAGTAGTCCTCTTTTTGGCTGATAACCGGTTCGATGGATTCCAGCACTTCGGTGACAGCCTGCACAAATTCGGGCTGGTTTTGATATCGTTGTGTGACAGTTTCAAGGGTTTCCGTTACGTAAGACATGGGGAATTCCTCCTTCCAAAGCTAAAAAAATCAGTGAGTCTGCTAATACCATATCATGAAATAAATCATATGGTCAAGGGAATATATACATAACTTAAAAATAATATTGGATACAATATTATTAAAGATGGTTGTTGAGAGGCAGGTTACAGGGTGCGGAGGAAAAAAATCGGCTTGGATGGTGATAAATAAATCCGGTCAAGTGTAAAGAACATAACAGTCTGTCGGTCTGTCGGGCAATATCTGTTGCAGCGTCC
>USPE01000187.1 GCA_900556545.1 uncultured Peptococcaceae bacterium
TTATTCGCCGCTCCGCCTGTGTCCGTCAGCATAAAGAAAACAAAAAAGGGTACCATGATCACTCGCAATACCGTCAGTTTATTTGGCAGATTCATTGTACAATCTCTCCTATAAAATCATATTCGTCCAGCCCTGTCAGCTGCACAGTCAGATAATCCCCAGGCTGCCAGTCGTGGTCCTCCGCTTCATAAACCAAAATCCATGGATCCACATCCGGCGCTTCTCCCTGACTGCGGCACAACAATAATCCCGGAACATCAGGGCTCAATTCATCAATTTTTACCAGGCGCTGCTGTCCAATGAGCTGCTCATGTTTCCGATACATGGTATCATACTGCAATTCCATTAAATTTTCTGCCCGTTTTTCTTTTTCATCTTCCTCTAAATGCCCTTCCATCAGATCAGCAGGCGTCCCTTCTTCGCGGGAATAAGGAAACGCACCTACACAATCCAGCTGCATTTCTTCTAAAAATTGCAGTAAATTTTGATACTGCGCTTCGGTTTCTCCCGGAAATCCTACAATAAACGTAGAGCGCAGCGTAATCCCCGGCACTCGCTGCCGCAGTTTTTCGATCAGTGTTTTAATTTCTGCCACCGTAATTTTCCGATTCATCCGTTTTAAGATTTCATCATCGGCATGCTGCAAAGGGATATCAAGATATTTGCAAATTTTTTCTTCCTGACCAATATAGTCAATCAGAGCATCGTCAAAATTGTTGGGATACGCATACAACAACCGAATCCAACGCACCGTCGGAATAGCCGCCAATTCTTTCAATAAATCAACCAGCGCAAATCGCCCATACAAATCTTTGCCGTAATAACTGGTATCCTGCGCCACCAAAATCAGCTCGGTCACACCCTGCTCAGCCAATTCTGCAGCCTCTTGTTTAATCTGTTCAATGGTTTTACTGCGATACGGCCCCTGCATCTCCGGAATTACACAATAAGTACAATGATTATCGCAGCCTTCAGAAATCCGCAGATAGGCATAATGCTTCGGCGTTGTCAGAATACGCGGCGGTTTTGCCAATTTATTTTCTTCCGTCCAATGGGTATGCACATAAATTTCCTGCTGTGCCTGATGGGCTTTGATAATAGAAACAATCTGCTGATAATCATTGGTGCCCACAAAAATATCCACTTCCGGCAATTCCTCTGCCAGCTCTTTGGCATATTTCTGCACCAAACAGCCCACTGCCACCAAAAGCTTGCAGGCGCCGTACTGTTTCCATTGCGCCATTTCCAAAATGGCATTGATAGATTCTTCCTTTGCAGCATTGACAAATCCGCATGTATTAATAATGATAATTTCAGCCTCGTCGTACTGTTCTGTCAACTGATATCCCTGCTGCTGAAATAACCCCATCATGGTTTCGCTATGCACCAGGTTTTTGGCACAACCCAACGATAAAACGCTTACTTTTTGCAAAATATAACCTTCTTTCCTAGTCATGTTTGTTTTCGTTTTTCCAACATCATATAACTGCCAAAATATAAACGAAAAACAGGGGCTTGCCTTCATCGGACCATACCAATGAGGGCATACGCCCCTGTATTATTTTACCACGCCATAAGGATTCCTACAACAATTTACTGACCGGTTGTTACATAATCCTCCAGCTTAAATTCCTTTCGGACAACCTGTCCCTGGGTTCCTAACGTACCCAAATCCTGACCATTGATTGTTACTTTTACCACACCGGCATTGCCCAAATTTAATTGGATACTCTGCGCAGCCTGAATATCCTGCGTTTGGCCTTCCGACATGGTGGTTTCCGTAGTCTGACCATCTGCCACAATCTGCATCCAGCATTGATCTGCCTTATCGGCATTCACATCCAAAATTTCCAGTTTCATTTCCAAACCGGTATAAACCGGCTCCGGCGGCGTAACTGGTTCCTGCTCAGTCTGCGGTTGTTCCTCAGCAGGATTTTGTTCCGTTTCATCGTTTTGCACATCTTCCTGCTTTACAGTATCCTGCGGCACCTCTTCCTGCTGACTTTTGGTATAAAACCACTGTAACGCCAACAACAAGATAATGGCAACCACACTCAAAATAATAATCAACGAACTTTTCTTACTCAACGGTTTTTCTTCAAAACTGGCTGCCGTCGTTTTTTTGCCCGTACTGCGGTTTTTTGGCTGGGCTGCTTTCCGGCTCAGCCGAGTCTGCCGTTCCTTTTCTTGCTCTGTTTCTACATGAGTGGGCACCGGCGGCGCTTCCACTTTTTTCTGCATAATCGCTAAAACTTCCGGCTGATCTTTGATACCCAGATATTTTAAGTAAGTGGTCACAAATCCTCTGGCATAAATCTCACCAGGCAACAGCTGAAATTCTTCATGCTCAATGGCTTCTAAATATTTAAGACGAATTTTGGTTGCTTCTGAAACTTCCTGTAGCGTAATCCCCTTCGTTTCTCTTGTCTTTTTTAAAATGTCCCCTATTCCCTGCAAGTGTATCACCTCCAGATAACTCTTATTTTCATTTCATTTCTAATATACCACATCCGGCAGAATCTCCGCAAGCACATTGCAAAATGTTAAACATTTTGTAATTATTTCCACAATCATTGCCCGATTTTACCTATAGATACTGATATAATGGCACCTCCATACCAATAGTAACACACATAATTGTTATATAGATATATCGTTATGAGTATAACCATTCTGATTGAATTTATCAACGATTTTTCAATACAACGATACACCTGCACCCAATTTGTAATGATAAAATTTGAATTTGATACCTTTCCGATGTTTCATAGCTATCATATCGAGAACGACTTACGCATAGTCCACTAACAGCAAAAGCCCCGGCTATCCATGATAACCGGAGCTTTTGTTATTCCTGCTTCTTATACTTAATGTTTATAAAATTCACTTTTTCCTAAACCGCACAATGGACAAACCCAATCTTCCGGCAGGTCTGCAAAGGCTGTGCCTGGAGCAATACCCGCTTCGTCGTCACCATCCGCCGGATCATAAATATATCCGCATGGGCATTCATACTTATCCATCCAAATCCCTCCTATGATTATTATGTTACTATCTTACCAATTCTTACAAAAAATTAAACATAAAAACCGGCAACTGACACAATATTTTTTATTGATTTTGTAGACGAAAATCGTCTTATAACTTCTTGCAAGTATTTATAAAATCGAGGAAAAGGCCTGTATTATCAACGGTTTTCCCATTTTTTCTTGTATCTTCTCATATTACTGTATAAGTTGGTTTTGTAGCGTTGGGCACCATTTTAGCACCACAAACAAGATGATACTCATAAACACAGAGCGGTGTTATCACGCCCATAAAGGCAATTGGGGCACCCTTATTTTACGCCTTTATGTTACGCATTAGAATTTTAATAATCCTTGCAGAAAAGGCATTACAAGCACTAAAACTGATAGAGTAAGGTGTTTATACCTTTTTCCACAAAAATGCGCTTTAACTGCGCAACACTTCAAAGAGAATACTACTTATTTAGGGTGTCCTCTCCCTTACATTTCTCTATGAAAAGTTCCGTAAAAACCACTCGTTTCCGTCTATGACAGAAAAATAGGTTTTTGCTTGTTGGGAATATTCCAAACCCACACCAAACTGAAATTTGTATTACAAGTCACGCTGCATGAAAATTGCTGTTTCCGCAGGATTGTCATTATATCGTTCAATGTAATAAAATCCGTATTTTTCATACAACTTTATTGCAGATGCCATGAATGGAAACGTGTCCAATCTCATGTGTTTGTAACCTATTTCCTTTGCGTCCTTTATAACTGTTTCAACAAGAGCCTTGCTGATGCCCATTCCTCTATACTCAGGTTTGAGATACAACCTTTTGATTTCACAATACACATCATCATTTTTTGTTAACGCGACACACCCAACTGCTTTATCATCAACAAGAGCAAGATACATTCGTCCGTGGGGCAGAGCATATTTCAAATTCATATCCTTTAATTCATCATCTAAGTGTTGAGAATTAAGGCATTGAACAACATCCGTACCTTGTTCCAGTATTCCGTTTGTATATTCGGTCACTAAGCCAAGCATATCAAGTTCTCTTCCATAAGCTAATACAATCTCCATAATCCCTCCACCAACTTCAAAGTTGTCGCTTTGTATAGCAATATTATAGCACCCACATATAAACTTTCTATCATTTTCCCTACATTTGCACGAAATAGCAGGGGCAGCCAAGAGAGCGAAAACAACGAGTGCTTTCGCCCTCTCATATATAGTATTTCTTTATATCTGCCCGTATCGCTTTATATCACCATAGGAAATCTGGGCACTAAAGCGTCAAAAAAAATTGTTGTCATGAGCGTCCTAATCTGCGAAAAAGTCGATATTTACAAGGGTTTACACAATTCAAGAGAATTTGACAGCATAAAATCGAATACCATTTTTTATTCTTTCTCTGCCACTCTTTACATAGAAGCGACAATTGCATCGGCCAGCGCATCCAAATCTCCCAGCTGCTCCTCTTTTACTCTGGATTTGAACGTAACCATGTTTTCCAGAATATTCATATTCTTCATACCTTCC
>USPE01000188.1 GCA_900556545.1 uncultured Peptococcaceae bacterium
CGGACAGCGCAGCATCCGATTGGCTGCCTTATCTTCTAAAATATCATCACAGTTGGCACCGCCATACTGCTGTCCCCAGGTTTCATCAAACCATGCGGAAAAATCCGCTACCATTTTACGAAACATAGGATGCTCCTGCTCATCCTCCAAACCTTTGCCGGCAAAATAAGCCAATAAGCAACTGCCGCCGGTCAGACAGCCGCAAAGACGGCCTGTGCCGCACATGCCTTCATTTAACGCTGCCATGGCGCGCACCACACCGCTGTTCTCCTCACCGCTCAGCTCCATGGCCAACATCAGCAAAATCTGACTGCAGGCATAGCCCTGTCCTGTCAGTTCCAACATCCGCATCATAATATCCTGCTGTTCATCCATTGTTCCCGCTTCCTTTCTGTGCCCACAGCAAAAAATAACCGGGCTTATATTGATTGGCCTCTGTCTGTCCCTGAGCCAGACAACCGCCCCACAAATCTTCCAAAGTACGGCCAGCCCAGAGCTGTTCAATAACAAACGGTTTCCAGGCCGCCGATACATCCTCTATTTTTTTAATCTCAAAATGAGCTTGCTCCAACAACTGCCGCCACTGTGCCAGGGTCACAGGCCGTTTATCATCAAACTTTGGCAAAGCCTGTTCTTCATCAAAATACACATCCGCCAGCAGCAGCCAACCATCTGTCTGCAATACGCGGCAGCACTCCCCCAGCATAGCAGCCGTGTTACCGCAGATAAAAGCAGTACACTCGCTTAATACAGCGGTAAATTGCCCATCCCTATAAGGCAGCTGCCTGATATCGCCCTGACAAATCTGCTCTGACACCTGCCCAGGCTGCCGATCAATGCCGTAGGCTGCAAAACCCTGCTGCCCAAGCCATTGCACAGTAGCACCTGCACCGCAGCCTGCATCCAGCACAGCAGAACCTTTCGGCACAGCTGCATATTGCATGAGCTGTGCTGTAAAATCCTGTCCGCCGGGATGCAGACAATCGGCAGCCATTATTTGTCCTCCAATGACTTTTCTACCCGCAAAATTTTTCCCGTAGCCAAATCCTCCGGCACATAAACCATCTTACAAATCGGACAACGGGGCAATTCAACCGGAAAGCTGTTACCCATATAAGCCAGCGTAACCTCCATTTTTTCAAAGGGCACGCCGCATTTCTGACAGATCAGCTCCCCATTAGGGTCAATAGACTCATAATACTGCGCCATTTACATCACACTCCTCAAAACTCATCCGATGGCTGTATCCGTGCAGCACTTCATAGACACCATCCTGTATGGTAAATTCTACCCAAAACGTCACATTGCCGATCCGCAAACTGCTAAAGTAAAGCTGCCGTTCTTTATGATAAATCATCTCTTTTGTAGCATCTGCATGTTCTAAAATCTGTATAATATCACTTTCCAGAATCATACGTTCATGCAGCTGCTGGCGTACCTCATCAGCAATATGATACTGAATCTTTGGCTCTGCCATCGTCACATCATCTCCCCAAACTTCTTTCCGCATCTGATATTTCAGACGCTGCCGGTTGATGCGCCGCATACTGATGTCGGCTACCGGTGTATCATCCATACCGTATAGTAATTCTAATATATGACGGGTAGTTTTGCCCTGACTGCGGAACTGGTCACGACAGTTGACACAGTAAGTCAGATAATTGCTCTCACTCTGACCAATACACTGCTGTATCGTTGCCTGATTGACTTCCTGATTAACCATACTGGTTAGTCCGCCATAACCGCAGCAATGGGTCTTTTCTCTGGAATAAGGCAATTCTTCAATGGTGTAACCCGCTTGCTGCGCCAATGCACGCACTGTATCCTGTAAACTGCGGTCAAAGCGAGTGGTACAGGAATCATGCACCGCCAGCACACCATTTTGCTGCCCGCTCTGCATTGGCAGACCCAATTCCGAAAGCAGCGTCACAATATGCACTGCCGGAATATCCGCCTGCTGAAATGCTGCATAACAGCTTGGACACAGGGTTATCATCTGCGGCTCACCCAGCTGCTGCCAGGCTGCTCGAATCTTTTCCAGTTCTTGCTGCAGCAATGGCTGGTCTCCGGCCCAATCGGCAATTGCGCCGCAGCATCCCAAAATCAGGCCAACACCGCCATCCAGGCGCTGGGATAAATCCTGATACACCTGCTGCACCAGCTGCGGCATGGATGCGCCCATCTGACACCCCGGAAATAGCGCATACCGACTTTCTGCGGTTCCCGGCTGATGCCGCGCCAGAAAATAGTCATCTCCGTTGCTGAAAGCCATATCCATCAACGCAAAATCATGGGTGGACGGCGGCATCTTGCCTCTTGTCACCATATCCTGTCGCGCAACCTTGCAAATTTCACCCATATCAAAACCATTGGGACACAGCACCTTGCACTGACCGCATAAACTGCAGGAATTAATCATACCATTGGCGCCATGAATGCCCATCACAATGGTGGAATTGTTGAACACCTCGCGGGCATATTGCTTGGGATAGCGTTTATACTGCCGCAAAAACGCACAGCCATCCAGACATTCGGTACAGCGGCATTGAATGCAACGTTCTGCTTCCTGCTGCGCTTCCGCTTCAGTATAATGAATTGCCTGCGGCTGTACGGCTGCCAACGGTGCTACCTGCTCAGTACGGGTGAACAAATTGGAGGCAAATGCACCTTCCTGCTCCCGTTTTAACGTCAATGACGCTTTCTGCAAATATCGATCAATGGAGATAGCCGCTTTTTTACCATCACTGGCATCGGCAATAAAACTACTTCCTTCCGGCTCACTATTGCCAGCAAATAATTTATCAATATCTGTCTGCAAGGTAGCCCGGTCAATAGCAACATTTAATGCCATATCTTCCATGGCCGCTGCCGATACATAGACTGCATCATACTGCGCTAACAGTTCCTGCAGTTCTGCTTCATTTACGGCATGACCCGTTTCCAGCACAATACCCGACTGCTCTATTTTTTTCAAATCTTTTTCCAAATCAGCTGCTGCCAGTTGCTGTTCCGGCACCTGCAGCAATCTGCCCCCGGGCTGCGCAGCTTTCTCCAGCAATGTCACATGATATCCCCGCACACTTAACTCCAAGGCAGTACAAAGTCCGGCCATACCAGCACCAACTACAGCAACCGTTTCCGCTTTTTTGCGCACAAAAGCCATACGGCTGCCCGTCTGCTTCTTCTTGCCATAGGTCATGCAGGCCTGCTCCAATAATTGCAGCTGTACAGCCTCACCAGCCTCCCGACGACGGCATTTGCTGCGGCAAGGTGCTTCACAAACCGCTGATAAAATATGGGGCAGCACTACATATTTTTCTACAATCTCCCGGCCTTTTGTGAAATTACCCTTCTCCACCGCAGCGCACAATCCCTTGCCGTCCAAATGAAGCGGACAACGGGCAGTACAATAGGGCGGCTGGTCCTGGGTACAAAGGGCTTCCCACTGATGCAGTGACTGTTGTGTCAGTTCAAACATAAAATCCCTCCTTAACAAAAGAAGGTGCTCCCCTAAGGAAACACCCTCTCTATTAGAAATGAATTAGCCTTCCAACTCATCCAGTGCTGCTTTTACCACTTCTGGTCTAGCAGGAATTCTGGTGATACGAGCACCAGTTGCATTATAAATAGCGTTCAGGATTGCAGGCGCAGGACCGCACAATGGACCTTCGCCGCAGCCAGAAGCACCATAAGGCCCTTCTGGACGTGGTGTTTCAACATAATGCAGTTCAAAATCATCTGGAACATCATTTGGATATGGAATACCGCAACTAGCCAATGTGTTATGTTTTTTGTAGTCTTCAAAGTCTTCGCTCAGCGCCAGACCCATTGCCTGGGTAACACCGCCGTAGATCTGACCGTCTACAACCAGCTTGTTCATGATAGTGCCATAATCGCCGACAACTGTCATTTTTTCAATTTTTACTTTACCGGTTTCCAGATTTACTTCTACTTCTGGAATGAATGCGCCATACATATAACAGCTGAATGGTTTACCCTGTGCAGTCTGCAAATCACAGTCAGAACATACAGATGCAACCCATTTGCCGGAATATTTGGTTGGAATATTTTCTGCAACCATCTCATCATAGGTACGATAGGTGCCGTCTGCTTTCCGCATTGCTTTCAGCAGCATTTCACTGCCCACACGGATGGCATTCCCAACAACAACGTTGGAACGGCTGCCGCCGGCTGGACCAGAGTTTGGAGTTACAGCCATATCGTTCATGATCAATTTGAAATCTTCTGGTTTGAAACCTGCTTCGCGCAGAGTTTCATGCGCCATTGCCAAAGTACCCATATCAGCACCCTGACCATGGTCTTCCCAAGAGTCAAATACAGTTACGCCTTCCGGAGTCAGTTCTACATAAGCCTCTGCAGAATCGGCACCGTCCAGCCCACTGCCATATACACCGATGGCAAAGCCAACGCCGTATTTATAGCCATCTTTCTGTTTGGCAGCAACACGGGCTTTTGCGGCATCGTATAATGGTTTTGCTTTATCCATCACAGCTTCCAGGCAGTAAACATCTGGTTCACAACCGGTTGGT
>USPE01000189.1 GCA_900556545.1 uncultured Peptococcaceae bacterium
AAAAGTGACGCGGACAGTCGATGAACTGTTCGCGCCCCTTTTCTGTTTGACGGCTTTTGAACTGTATTCTCTGATGCTTTGTCATCCCTTCCGGCGTTTGGCAAAAAAAACGAAAGCTGCCTGCAGGATGCCATTGTAAAAAATAGGTTACGGCTTTTGTGTAAAATGATAAAAAAGTTTGCCGTCTTCTTCAAAGACATGGGTTTTAATTTGAAACACTTCATCCAGCAAACCGGTGGCAATTACTTGCTGTGGTGTGCCTTCGGTCTGAATCTGTCCCTGGTTCATTAAGATGATGGTGTCGGAGTATTCCAGCGCCAGGTTCAGGTCGTGCAGCACCATGATAATGGTCTTTCCTGCCTGATTGAGGGCGCGAATCAGATCCATAATTTCAAAGCGGATATTGATATCCAGATAGGTGGTCGGCTCATCTAAAAAGATAATATCGGTGTCCTGCGCCAATGCCATGGCAATGTAGGCCCGCTGCCGCTGACCGCCGGACAGATGGCTTACCATGCGCTGCTGGTAGGTGTCGGCCTTTACCTGCCGCAAAGCGTGATTGATGATGATATGGTCCTGCTGGGTTAGGCCCTGTCCGTAACGCTGATGGGGATAACGGCCGTAAGTGACCAGATCTTTCACCGGAATTTCCGGCGGATGATTGGTTTGGCTCAGCAATGCAATTCGTTTGGCCAGTGCTTTGTTTTTCATCTGCTGTATGTTTTGGCCGTCCAAAAGAATGGTTCCCGCAGAAGGGGAAAGCAGCTTGCAGGCAATTTTCAGCAGAGTGCTTTTTCCGCAACCGTTAGGGCCTAAGATGGTTGTAATTTTTTTCTCTGCAAAGCTGGTATTGATTTGCTGTAAGAGCGGAGGCTGTCCCGGATAAGAAAAGCAGATATCATGCAGTTCAATCATAGTAGTTCCTCCTGTTGCGAATAACCAGATAAATAAAGAACGGGCCGCCGATAAAGGATAAGAGAATGCCGACGGGCAGTTCGTAAGGTGCAAAGGCCACGCGGGACGCCAGGTCGCAAAGGGTGACAAAGGCTGCGCCGCCAAAGGCGCTGGCCGGAATCAGAAACCGATTGTCGTTGCCGATCAAAAAGCGGATGGCGTGGGGGACAATCAGCCCGACAAACCCTAATAGGCCCGCAAAACTAACGGCTGCACCGGCCAGAATGGCCGAGGTGACAATGAGTAAAAATCGAATCTGGGTCAGATTCATGCCCAGGGAGCGGGCGGCGGTTTCGCCTAACGAAACGATATTCATGTCACGGCGTAGCAGCATGGCAAGCACCAGACCGATTGCAATATAAATAACGGGAAATTGCAGGCTTTTTAAGGTAACCGAGGCCAGTCCGCCCACCAGAAAGGTGCTGGCGCCAATGTAGGCATCGGGATACAAAATCATAATGCAGTTCATGCCGGCGCCCAGAATGCTGCTCATGGCGATACCGGTCAGTACCAGTGTAATTTTGGAAACGCCGTTTCCCATGGCCAGGGCAAAAATAAGCAGTGCAGTCAGCAATGCGCCCAAAAAGGCGGCAAGGGGCAGCAGATAATAAAGGGACGGAAACAATGCAGAGCATAATAAAACCAATAGTCCTGCCCCTGTATTGACCCCGATAATATTGGGGCTGGCCAGCGGATTGTTGAGCACAGCTTGTAAAATAGCCCCGGATACAGCCAGAGCACTACCTGCCAGCAATGCCCCCAGCACGCGGGGAAGCCGGATATGCACAACAATACGATATGCCGGGTCGCTGGTATCACCGGAGAAGACCGCCTGTAAAAAAGAGGCTGGAGAAACCTGGTTGGAACCCAGGCAAATCCCCAGCATAACAGACAGTATGGTCAAAGCTATGGTGAACAGCAGCATCAACCAGCCCTTTTGCTGATTAGACATGGAGCAAATCTGCAAGGTAAGCATAGCTTTCTGCCCATCTTGCATTTGGTTTATACAAAAATTTATCCTTTGGCAGCAGGATATAATGGTCGTTTTGTACTGCGGTTAAGCTGTTCCAGGCCGGATTGCTTTCGATGCTTTCTGTCAGATTTTTTTGTGCAGCAGCTTCATCATTGCCCATAGGAATTACAAAAATGTAGTCGGGGTCAGCTTCTATGATGGCTTCTACACTAAAATCTTTCAGCAGGCTGGGGTAGTCATCAATGATATTGTGACAGCCCAAATCGGCCAGCATTTTTCCGGTCATGGTGTCGGAACGCTGCGGCCGGATGCCGCCGGAATAGGTGATCATCAGCAGCACAGAGGGCTCTGTTTCCAATTTGTTATCGGCAATGATGGTATTGATATTTTCCTGTACCTG
Organism: uncultured Peptococcaceae bacterium; assembly: GCA_900556545.1. Classification (GTDB taxonomy): domain Bacteria; phylum Bacillota; class Peptococcia; order Peptococcales; family Peptococcaceae; genus UBA7185. The sequence continues at coordinate 2,328 of USPE01000189.1, forward strand.
CAGGCCGTTTGTCTGATAAGCTTCTGTGTTTCCGGTAATTTGGGTGCAGGTTTTCAGCATGGCCAGATAATCTTCAAAGTGGGTTACGCTGAAATAAGCAGCTGTAATGCCGGCGCTGCTCAAAGCATCTTTTAAAGCAACGTGGCTGTCGGTGCCGGTGGTTTCGGCAGATAAAAGCACCAGATCGGGATCGAGCGCCAGAATTTCTTCTGTATTGGGTGTCTGGAATTTGCCTACCACTGCAATATCGTCAGCCAGCTCCAGGTCACGGCCGTCAAAGGCATCGTCAGTAACGCCGACCAATGTGTCGCCGCCGCCGGCTAACAGCCAGATTTCGGCAAAGCTGCCCATCAGGGCAACCACACGCTGCGGCTGATTGACGGTAATTTCCTGACCGAGGGCATCGGTAAAGGTGTAGGAATTGTCATCATTTGTCGTTTGCAGTTCTGCATCTTGCGTTGCAGCGGTGTTGCCGCAGCCCGCAAGGCAAAGACAGACAATGAGACAAAGGGATACCATGGAGATAAAAGTACGTTTTTTTTGCATTTGTATGTTCCTTTTCTTTGTGTAGTTTTTTAGTACAAGCAAAAAGCTTATTTCAGCAATTGTTTGCCGAAAGCGCAGTAGCTGTCTTCCTGCATAATGTCGCCGTCGTGATAATAAGCAGAACGGGCGCGGCAGCCGCCGCAGATACCTTTATAGCCGCATTTTCCGCAGGCACCTTTGTAGTCCTGGGTGCGCAGCTGCTGGAATAACGGGCTGCTGCTCCAGATTTGATCAAATGGGGTATCATGTACATCGCCGGCTTCTTCCACCATGTAAGCGCAAGGGCGTACTTTACCGATGGGGCTGATAATGCAATAGGTAAGACCGGCCAGACAGCCGCGGGTAAAGCGGGGGTCCAGGTCGACGCCAAGCTGTTTGGCAACACGGGTAAACTGCGGCGCGCAGGTTGGTTTGATTGGGATAGATACCTGTTTCTGTTTTTCCATAATGGTGCGCAGCAGGTTTTCGTATTCCATCACTTCTACGGCGGTGTCTTCAATATAAACGCCGCGGCCTACCGGAATCAGGAAGAAGATATATTCTGCCATTGCGCCCATTTCTACAGCAAAGTCGATGATGTCGCAGATTTCATGTTTGTTCCAATCCATGATGGTGGTGTGAATCTGGAATGGCAGACCCACTTCGCGGCAGTTTTTCATGCCCTGAATGGTGCGGGAGTAGGCTTCTGCATCACCGCGGAATTTGTTGTGCTTTTCTTCGTCCAGGCTGTCCAGACTGATGCCCATAGCAGCAGCGCCGCTGTCTTTTAATTTTTGCGCTACTTCTTTGGTGATAAGGGTGCCGTTGGTGCCGAACACCGGGCGCAGACCTTTGGATGCTGCATAAGCTACCAGTTCATAAATATCCGGACGCATGAGCGGTTCACCGCCGCTGAAAATCATAATTTTAAAGCCGGCGCGGGCAATCTCGTCAATCAGTTTTTTGCCTTCTGCGGTGGTCAGTTCGGCATCTTTCTGGTTGCCGGCGTCCTGATAGCAGTGGCTGCATTTTAAGTTACATTGGTTTGTGGTCATCCATGATACAATCATTGTTGTTCTCCTTGTGTCTTTTGATAATTTTTTACAACGTTCTGCAGAAATTCGTTGACTTCAAAGCGGAGTTCATGAAAAGAGTCATAAACACTGCTTTTTTCTGCAGAATCAAAAATAACAAAATCGTGATGGTTGGTTTTGCGGGAAACGGCGCCAACCTCTTTTTCCATAGCCAGATAGCGTTGGGCAATTTCCCGGCTTTTAGCACTGTTCAACGGCTCGTTTTGATGTAGTAAGCGGATGGCATCGGCAATCAGCTTGTGCCATTGTTCTACTGTTTTTTGCTTTTGCTCGTGGCTTTCCATCAGTTCCTGCTGCTCTGTTTCGTTTTCCCGATAGGCGTTTTCTTCAAAGGAGCAATTCAGTTTCCAGATATATTTTCCTTCGTCCTGAAAACGCTCGATGACATGGGCATAATGTTGCCAGTTGACGGCCTGGTCGGATTTTACTGTTTCGCTGAGATTTTTTAATGTAGCGAACCGTTTCATCAATGCAGAAACTTCTTTTTCTACATCGTTGATTTTTTTGTCCAGCAAAAGCTTGACTTCCTCTGTGGCGTCAAATCCGTTCAGACTTTGACGGATTTCGGTCAGCGACAATCCCATAAACTTGAAGCAGAGTA